>JBBALJ010000008.1:0-58857 GCA_040403075.1 Bacteroidia bacterium | reverse complement strand
CACAAGCTTGCAGTGGAGCTGTTTGGTCAACACCTGTTCCAATCACAAATCCACCAGCATTTCTACTATTATCAAAAAAGATATTTCGTCCTAAGGCAAAAAACAATGCATGATTAGAGGGCGCATCAATATTAGTTCCAATGGCATATGAATTATCCATATCAATGGCTCCAATTGTATTATCTAATCCAATAGAAAAACAATTAGTACTATTCATAGTGGTTCTGTAGCCTATAGCAAAGTTATTAAATTGCTGAAAGGTGTTAGTGTTACCTAAACTTACATTATATCCTATACTTGGATTCACAGTAACTTGCGATATTGCCATTGCCTCTTGGCCATTGTATAGCATCATCAAAGTATTAATATTACTAGTTGCATCCGTTCCAATAATACCTGTTGTGGGTGTATTAATAATAGTATTACCATTAATATTCCAAGTTTGCGCTTTTAACTGGTTACAAATAATTGCACAGAAAAGAATCGAAAGAGATAGTCTTAATTTTTTTATATTGATAAATTTTAGACAATGATAAAAGCTAAAATCACTATCTAAAATATAATTTCCTATATTTAAATGCCATTTTCGTTAATTAATATAAGAACCTATATTGTATTTTAAATTTCTTATTGTATGATTGTAGTACCTCATTTGATTAAATATGAAAATTACAATTTCGCTATGCAATACCAACCTAGAGCAATTATTGCAATTAAAATCCATTTTAGAAAACTCACCAAAATACAATGTAAAACACTCCTTATGCTGTGGAATTGATTTATTAAAAACCCTTTCAGATATCCATCCTGATGTAGTAATATTAAATTATCAACTGCCAATACTTAAAGGCATTGACGTATTTCACTTATTGAAAACAAATAACTATTCAGGTAAGGTAATTTTAGTATCTAATCAATACTTGGAAAACTTGCCAGCAAAATGCAAATCATTTGGGATTCAAGCCTATTGCAATAATGAATTATATGAAATAAAAAATGTGTTAGATAAGATAACTGAAGGGCATGATTTTTTTGATGAAGAGTATTATACAAACTGGCAAAAAAAGCAAACTGTGGCAATTAAAACCCAAATTTCGTTTGAATTAAATAACAAAGAAATTAGGATAATCAAATTGGTTTCATGTGGTTTAACATCCTCTGAAATAGCAACAGCATTGGGCAATTCAATTGCAACAATCGACATCATGAAATCAAAAATTCTCCAAAAGCTTGGATTAAAAAATTCCGCTCAATTATCTTCTTGGGCAGCTCTTCATGGCTTGGTTACTAATACTGATTTGGAATATTCAATGTATGAAAAGCAAAATCATTTTAACAACAATACCACTGCATAGGCTACAATGCCTTCTTCGCGGCCAATAAAACCCATTTTTTCGTTAGTAGTGGCTTTAATTGAAACATCATCCATGCTTATGTGGCATAGCTCTGCAATGCATTTGCGCATATCATCCGCATAAGGCATTATCTTTGGTTGTTGAAGCACTACAGAAGAATCGATATTGCCTATTCTGTATCCTTTTTGTGAAATAAGTTCAATGGTTTTGCTTAGCAATATTTTGCTATCAATACCTTTAAAACTTTGGTCTGTATCAGGAAAATGTTTTCCTATATCACCCAAAGCCAAGGCACCCAAAATGGCATCGCAAATGGCATGCAGCAACACATCAGCATCGCTATGACCCAATATACCTTTGGCCGCAGGAATTTTTATTCCGCCTAACCAAAACTCTCTGTCTTCTGAAAGTTGGTGAACATCAAAACCGAATCCTATGCGCATCTTCTATTCTTTAGGAGCTGCATCATCGTTATTGTTGCTTTTCTTTTCCTTTTTGTCTTCCTCTTTTTGACTAACGAAAGCATCAAAGTCAAACAACAAGGTAAAGCGCAATGTATTTTCCAATGGATGTCTTTGTGCGAAAGGCCATAAGTATGCCACATCCAAACCGAACACGTTATATCTTAAACCAATACCAACTGTAGCATATTGACGGTTACCTTTAGATTGTGGCTCGTGAAAATAGCCACCACGAATTGCAAATTGTTTCTCGTACCAATATTCTAAACCTGCTGAAATATTAATTTCATCCATCTCCTCGCTAAATCCACCTGGTGCATCATACAATGACTGAAACATACCTTGCACTACAGGCACATTAGGATCTTGGCCATTTGCAATCACTGGCTTTTTGTTGATGTCTAATGAGTCATACCCTTTTGCCGTTTTATAAAAAATAGGAGGAGTTGGAACTAATAATTTATTAAAATCTAGCAAGAAGGCAACAGTATTATACTTGTCAATTTCCAAATTGGTATAGGTCGAAAGTCTTAAATTGATAGGAATATAATTTTCGTATTGGGCACTTGTGTAGGTTAACTTAGAACCAATATTACTTACACTTAAACCAATACCATAATCAAATTTTTTGCCTTCGTATTTAAATTTATTTTTGTAATAAGCTCCTATATCACCTGAAAATGAAGTACCCGCATTAATAGCATTTTGAGATTGATTAAAGGCTGCAGCCAAATTTGAATAGATATATCTGAAAGCAATACCTACTGAAAAGTTCTCGGATAATTTTGTGGCATATCCCAAATCCACTGCCAATTCATTAGGAGTGTAATTCCCTAAAGGGTTTCCCGTGGCATCAGTAAAATTAATTTGTCCAAGAGAAAAATAGCGAAGAGAACCAGCAAATGCGCCTCTATCTCCATACTTTCTATAAAGAGACAAATATGATAGGGAGATATCTGGCACCAAATTCCTTAACCATGGGGTATAAGACAGACTTACAGCGCCTTTTTTTTCATTGAATGGAAGCTTGGCAATGTTCCAATGCATGGCATTCACATCATTGGGCATTGCGCCTCCAGCATCTCCTAAAGCAGCACCTCTAGCATCCGGAGAAATTAACAAAAAGGGTACAGCTGTAGTAATAGTATTTTGCTGAAAATCCTTATTTGAAGTGGATATTTGAGCATTTGTCTTTGCAATGGATATAACACACAAAACAATGGCCAATGCAATTTTTTCTATATTTTGTTTTTTCATGAATGGATGCAAAAATATTTTCTTTTTTATCTTAAACAATTAATTTAAAATTACCAATTTCTCAAATTTCTCTTCTACTTTACTGCTCGGGGTTTTCACCTTCACTTTGTAAATATACACTCCCTTACCAATTACATCACCATACTCATCTCTGCCATCCCAGCTAATATCCTCAAAATGAGACTTAGCCGATAGCAAATCAGTACTAAGGGTTTTTATTAATTTACCAGAAATGGTAAAAATTTGAATTTGCACCGTTAATGGCTGATTGGCCATGTTATGGTCAAAATGAAAGGTTGTAAAATTCACAAAAGGGTTAGGGTAATTTAATACATGCTGCAAAGCCAATCCCGCGTTAGACTCCACCACAAAATCTAATGCCGACTCACTTGAATTATTAAACACATCAAATGCCCTTAATTTCATGGTATATTTTTTTCCAGGATTCAATGCCTTGATATTATATTTAATCTCTCCGCTTTGGTAAGAGTTTGTGGATGCTTGGTAATAATCATTTAAAATAACAGCACTTGTTGCATTATCAGCTGATTTTTCTTCAATCCTAATAAGCGTTCCTGCCAAATCCCTTCCTACGCCTCGTCCAACAGTGTTTATCCCATTCTCATCAAACAAGGTAGCTATGAACAATGGATTTTCGTCAGTTGTACCCCCGTTTACAAACTTCTTATCATTCATAAATAATTTGATATCTGGTCCCTTTGTATCTTTATTAACTACATCTGCTGTTCCACCAACAATAAACTGCTCATAATAGCCATTGGCATCCAAGCTATCGTTGTTACTATAATAGCTAATTTTACCATAGCCATATTGGTAGGATATATCTTTTGGAACAATGAAGGTAAAACTAAACAAACCATTATTGACAGTTGCCTTACCTTTATAAATAATATTGTTTTGCATTACAAAATCAACTTTGGGGCTAGTGGCATTGTTTTGTAGGGTTTGATAAGTTGTTTTTTTATCAAAAACAGTTGGGTACACAAAACCATTAAAATCATTCATCACATTTCCACTTTCATTGGTTACTCGGCCCGATATAGTCACTTTAGACAAAGCTTTAACGGTATCGGCAAAAATGGTAATTGATTTTCCATTGATTGAATCCGTTTTTACAAAATAACGTGGAAAAGCAAGTGGCAATGCAGGATCTCCGAGTAAGGTGAAATTTCTTGTATTTTTTGATAGATAGCCGTTTTTCGTTCTACGCATGATATCACCAAAATACTGAGGAGATAACTGAGATATAGAATCTATCCCAAGATTATTGTAAAATGAATTACTTAAGGCATTGTTTTCGCTAATATAAACCAATCTAACTGTAGTAAACAAGGCTATGCCACCTCCATTTGGGTTCAATAAAGTCATCTCACCTGCAGCATTTCTAGACGGGTCATCAAAACGACTGAACTCACATGTAGCAGTCATAAATAATGGCAAGGCATCATAATTGGTCCAAGAGTTAATATCATCTGTATTTAAAATACGTTTTTTACTTAATCCTACTTCCCCACCATGTCCTGTATAGTTAAATACTAAGCAACCTTTTTGAACCGATCTAACTAAGGCTGATTGTGCTTCCATATTTCTTTTACCTCCAGCACCCGTCACTTCTGGATAAGCGTCTACAAATATTTTCTGTACATTGTATTCATGATACTTATTAATAATATTATTTGCCATCAAATTTGCTTGATTGAGATGCAAATTATCATCCTCATCATCTCCTACAAATACCAATTTATTTTGCCAATCGCCTTTACTTGCTGTTGCCTCATAGTGTATAATTTTATCAACTAAGGTTTTGGCTTCATCAATATTTTTTACTGGTAGCCTACCAACCCCCATGTCTAACAATTCATCAGCATCATTTTGGCTATCCCAAGTTCCTTCGTTATCATCTAGCAAAGCAATAAAGTCATCACTATTATAGCTATTGGTAAAATCATAGGAGTAATCACTTTCGTAAGTAGGTATAAAGTTTGTGTTTTCAGCAATTCGATATTTGAAATCATAAGAAGCACGTCCAAATAAAGTGACAAATTTAGGCCTTTCACTTACAGAGAATTTAGTATGCATCATTCGCAAATAATCTCTAATGGCTGATAAATCTTGAGCTCCAGAGCCAAATTCATTATAAATATCTTGAATATTCACCACTGATACTTTTAAACCCTGCTTTTTCCTATGAAAGTCAGCCAATCTATTGGCTTCACTTATAAAAGAGGGGTGAGTAATGATGATATTATCAGTAGCAGCCATTCCATGCAAATTTTGATTGTTAATTTTTCCAACGGCAATTGGTACATTAAAGTTATTTCCATCAAAGGCCACAAAGGTTTTCAATGAGTCTGAGTTTGTGGTGAAATTATAAACACCATTATCAGCATCAAAAGCACCTACAATTTCGCTAGGTTTGATTTGATTGCTAACATCCCATAACCTTAGTCGTTGTCCAGCAGTGATACTGTATCTTACAAACCTAGATGGTTTAATTGACTTACTGTTACTAAAGATCAAACTTCCACCTGAATACACCAAGTTATTAGAGGCACATAATTCAATAAAATTAATCCATGCAATGGAACTAGGGTCAGGTTTGTTGTAATCGTATATCAATGAAATATTGGTATTACTTGTTTTAAAAGTAGCCGTTTGCGTATTGGGGCTATTGGCATAATATTCATAACTAGATGGAACAGAACCATCAGTATGTGTCAAAACAATATTTCCGTCCACACTTATTTTGAACTGACTTGGCACAAATGAACGTGTAACTATGGATGACCTAATTTTGACCTCTGAGTTTGGAACTATAAAAGGTACATTCACACTCATACCTTGTTGGGTGGTTTCTCTATCAAATTCTTTCCCTACCCAATTTCGGCCTGACTTAACCAAATTTTTAGTTTCATCGCTAACATAAGCTAGAAAATCATAATTAGTAATGGTAGTATCATAGTTTATAGATGACGGATTGGTACTTATTCTTGCGCCATTCAAACTCGAAACTGTAATAAAATAGTAAGTGGTGTCACTATAAATATTCTTTTGTCTGAAGTATTGATTAGCACTTGCATCATAAACCCAATTGTCTTTTTGCGATTTGCCATAAAATAAAATATAATCACCTGCATTGAACTTACCGTCAGACTCTCCATTGATCCAAATATTATTCTCCTCCAAATCATCGTATCTAAATGCACTATTCAACTGTGGTAGCATACCAGCACCATTTCCATACAATCTTATTTTCTTGGGGTTCAATCCATCTAGATTCATTCCCAATTGCTTTAAAAAATTATAATCAATTTTTTGAATGCCTGAATTAACAACACCGATTTTGAACCAATCTCCGGTGGATAAAACAGAATTGGCTGCATAGCTTGCTTTCTTTTTTAATAGCAAATTTGAATTTTTCCTCGTTCTTATCACAATAGTGGCCGATTGCAACAACTCTAATTTATTACCTGAAAGTCGGATTGGTAAAATGCTAATTACAGATTTAGGAATTCCTTTTTCATAAGCCATTTGTGAGTTAACAATTGCATTACCTTTAAGAATTTCAGCCCATTTGCTTTCAATCAAATCCAATTGGCTGTATACCTCATCTTGCAAACTAACCGAAACAATTTCATTTCCTTTGGTATTAAAAACTTCTTTAAAGAGAGGCAAATTTTGAAATTGTGGTGAGTTATCGAAATCTTTTAACTTTAGAAATTGCTTAAAAAAAACCTCTCCAACTTGATAGTTTTTATACTCATTCCAAACAAAATTTCGTTTAAACTCAAATTTTTGTTCATTTTGCGCATGTAAATTGCAAATACAAACTGCCATGAAAATCAGCACTTGAGTGATTTTTTTTGCTTCTTTCAAGGTATTTTCTATTAAAAATTGCATATAAAATATGTTTTTATTTATAATTGAAACTTCATTAGGTTTGCAAATAACGATAAGTAAAGGAAAAAAATTGCTGTGTTTATAAATAAACCTTTTGAATAATTTTTTTGAATAACGAAGTAAAAAGTAAAGCATCGCAACAGGAAAAAATGAGGGTACATAGTGCATTTAAACAGTTTTTAGGCAAAATAATGTTGCCTTTTGCGCTATGTCTTTGTGTATGCACAAACGTTTTTGCTCAAGACCCACAGTTCTCGCAATTTTATGCGAATCCTATTTATACCAACCCAGCCTTTGCCGGTAGTTCAACTGTAGGCCGAATTGTGGCCAATGTTCGTAACCAATGGCCAAGTATTGCTGGTACTTTTAGAACTGGATCGGTTTCATTTGACGAGCATTACGATGCTATTAATGGTGGATTTGGCGCCATGGCAAGTTACGATGAGCAAGGTGTTGGTAAACTTAGAACCATAACCGCTAATGCCATTTATGCCTATCAAATTCCAATAACGAAGTATATTACCATTCAGGCTGCCATTCAAGCAGGATTTGTTCAAAAATCTATTGATATGAGTGCTTTGAATTGGTATGATCAATTCGAAGTTCAAAATGGTATTGTTCGCGATTCTAAAGAACCATTAGCCAATTCTAACCCAACAGTAGCATACCCAAATTTTTCTGCAGGTATGATTATTTATTCGAAGTATTTTTATGCAGGATTGGCCGCACATAATCTAACTGAACCATCTCAATCACTTATGGGCGTTAAGAGTGGTTATATTAAACAAGAACGCAGATATACTGGACATGCAGGCATGGTAATACCCATTATTGAAAGTAGAAATCAAAGCAGAGTTACTAATTTATATCCAAACGTTATATATATGCAACAAGGATTTTCTTCTCAAGTTAATTTGGGTTGCTATTTGAGTAGAGGTCAATTAGTTGGGGGATTTTATTATCGTCAAATTTCACGTGGGGCTAGAAATCCAGAGTCATTTATTGTGGTTTTAGGATTAAGAACACCAAAAGTAAAAATTGGCTATAGCTATGATGCCACCATGTCTCAGGCTAACCCAGGCGCGCCAAGCTCCCATGAAGTTTCGCTTGCTTTTGAGTTGAAAAAACGCAAATACAAAAAAGTAGTTAGACCAGTTAGATGTCCTGATTTTTAATTTTCGGCTTATGCTTTCACGCATAAATAAAATAGTTATATTAGCTGTTGTTACCCTAGCAAATTGCTTAACTGCAAGTGCACAAGACCCTCAATTATCTCAGTTTTATGCTGCACCGGTATACACAAATCCAGCTTTTGTAGGCTCTACAAAAAAAATTCGCTTCACTGCCAGTGGTCGAAATCAATATTCGTCATTAAATAATAACTTTCTAACCTCTGTTGCAGCTATTGATGCTTATATCAGACCTCTTCACGGAGGCATAGGAGTGATGGCCTTGGCAGATAGAGCTGGTGATGGGCAATTGACAAGTATTTCATTTAGTGGTATCTATAGTTACAATTTAAACATTAATAGGGAATGGGCAGTAAATGCTGCCATTCAAGGTTCATATATTCAGAGAGGATATGACTTTAATCGTCTTGTTTTCCCTGATATGATTGACGATATAAGGGGTGCAGTATTGTCAACTAATGAACCCAATAGAAATGAAACCAAAAGTTTTATGAACTTTGGTACTGGCATCATGGCCTACAATGCCAATTTTTATGGTGGTGTGGCTGTACATAATCTGCTGGAGCCCAACCAATCTTTCTTCAATCCAAATGGAGATGCTGCCGAACTAAGACTGCCCAGAAGATATACAGTGCATGCAGGAATAAATATTGATTTAGTAAGATCAAGAAATGAAGCAAACAGAGTTTTCGTCTCTCCCAACGTACTTTTTATGCAGCAACGAAATTTTTATCAGATGAATTTAGGTTTTTACTTAAAACGTCAAAACATAACAGTTGGGGGTTGGTTTAGACAAACCTCACGAAATACGGATGCATTAATTTTCCTTATTGGTCTCCGTTTACCCTCCTTCAGATTAGGTTATTCCTACGATTTCACTGTATCCGATGCACGCACAGCTACTGGTGGATCGCACGAGTTATCCATTGGTTTTGAAATAAAAACCAAGGTGCGTCACAACATGAATCGATTTGGAAAACCAATAAAATGTCCAGAATTTTAAGTTCAGTTGAAATATTGTGAAAAGAATTTCGTTTATTTGAAAATTGTAAAAAACTAATTTTTTAACGATGAGAGTTTTATCGAAACTATTTATGTATGGATTTGCCGTTTCTGCTATGATGTATTCAACATCATGTAGCAACAACAAATCAAAGACTTCGGGTTGGAAATACAACGACCCAAAATGGGGTGGCTTTGAAAAGCATAAATTCAAAGAACAAGAAACAGGTCCGGGTTTAGTGTACGTGCAAGGTGGTACCTTTGTTATGGGTGCAACTGAACAAGACCTTACCTTCGACCGCAATAATATGAAAAGACGTGTGTCTGTTAGCAGTTTCTATATGGACGAAACTGAGGTAACTAACTTAGACTACCTTGAATATTTACATTGGTTGAACCGAGTGTATGGTGGCGACAATCCTGTTGTTTACTATAAAGCTTTACCCGATACTTTGGTTTGGAGAAATAAGCTTTCATACAACGAACCATATGTTTTGTATTATTTGCGTCACCCAGCCTATCGCGAATACCCAGTTGTGGGTGTAAATTGGTTGCAAGCTGCAGAGTATTGCAAATGGAGAACCGACCGTGTTAACGAGATGATTCTTGTTCGTGAAGGCATCATGAAATTAGATATTCAAGGTGCTGTGGCTGATAATAACTTCAATACTGAGGCTTATTTATTAGGTTTATATAAACCAATTGACAAAAAATTATTAAAAGATTACTCTCCAACAGGTAATAAAAAACGTGGTGTGCGCATGGAAGATGGTATTTTATTGCCAAACTACCGCCTTCCAACTGAAGCTGAATGGGAATATGCATCTAGCGGATTCAAGACTGCTTCATATAATGAAAACGTTGATAATCGTAGAATCTATCCTTGGAGTGGTTTAACACTTAGAAGAAGTGATACTGAAAAAACGCGTGGACGTATGTATGCTAACTATACTCGCGGACGTGGTGACCAGGCTGGTATTGCTGGAAACTTAAATGATGCTTCACTATACACATGTATAGTAAAAAGCAAAGGTTATTTGCCAAACGATTTTGGTTTATACCACATGTCTGGGAATGTTAGCGAATGGGTTAGTGATATTTATCGTCCATTATCTTTAGAAGATATGAATGATTTAAATCCTTATCGTGGTAATGAATACAAAACACAAGTGAAAGATGCCGATGGATATATTACTGAAAAAGACAGTTTAGGTCGTATTATTTACAAAGACGTTACGGAAGAAGAAAACGCCAAAAGACGTAACTATAAAAAAGCAAATAATATTGGCTACAAAGACGAATTGGAATACCCAGATTTAGAGCAAAAATATGAGTATAGCGTAACCTCTTTGATTGATAATGCAGCTCGCGTATATAAAGGTGGTTCATGGCACGATAGAGCATACTGGTTATCACCAGGAACTCGCAGATACTTAGACCAAGAACAAGCAACTGCCACCATTGGTTTCCGTTGTGTGATGGACAGGGTAGGTGACCAAGTTAAAAAAGGAAGAAAATAATCAAACTCAAAATATTTGAAAGGCTATCTGAAAAGATGGCCTTTCTTTTTTTGATCAATTTAGAATGAACAAGTAATAAAGCTATGCATCATTATTAAAATGCTGAGCTCAAAATAATACTTAGGATTTTTACTTAATCAATAACTATACTAATTAAATGATGGCTACTCACAGTATTTTTTAATATAGTTATAAGCCTCGCCATAGCCCAATCTTGCCGCCTTTCTTAAATCGGCACAAGCAGCATCTCTTATTAGGCTATTCAATTCTAATTTGGCTATTCCTCTCGTGAAATAAGCAATTTCAAAATCAGGCTTAATAGAAACTGCAGTGTCAAAATCTAAGATGGCCGTTTTGAAATCTTTCATTTCAAGTCTTGCTCTTCCTCGGCTATAATAGGCATGATAATAGCCTGGCTTAAACTTAATAGCCCTATTAAACATTGAAATAGCGTCTTTGTACTTTTTAATAGATATCAATGCCATTCCCCTTTGCAAATACAAATCAGCCGAACGAGGTTGCAGTTTCAAAGCAGAATCATAATCTTGGATGGCCAATTTAAAATGTTGCTGCACACAATGGACATAAGCCCTGTTCACGAATGCATCATAATTAGATGGACCAAGTTCTAATGACTTGTTATAATAAAAGATAGCATTATCCATTTTTATCATTTTGGTGCAGACATAAGCAAGATTAAAATAGTACTCAGCGTTCTTCTCATATAAATTTACCGCCTTTTCAAAGTCTTTCTTGGCCAACTTATAATCCAATAAGAGCAAATAAACCATTCCCCTATCGTTATAAAGACTTGACATAGTATCATTCAACTGAATAGCTTGGCCAAAATCTTTAAGACACTGATTATGTTGATCTAATTTAAAATAGGCTCTACCTCGAAGGTGATAATAATATACGTTGTTAGCATTGTGTGCTTGAAACCCTTGATTACAAAGACTAACACATTCGGTAAAGTTTCCATTATCATAAGCCAATCTGGCTTTTAGGTATAAACTATCATCCCTTTGGGCTTGTATCTGAATGCAAAAAAAAACTCCAAATATCAAAGTCAAAAATTGTCTCATAGACGCAAATTAAGGAGAAAAATAAATTTACACGCAGTCAAAAAATCTAATTTGTAATATTATTATGTCAAGTCATATTAAATATTTGCTTTTGAATGCTATTTAACGACATTTGCGGCCGATAAAATTTCTATTCTGAACAACATAATCAACATAAAACCAATACTTGAGGCTGAAAACAAGCCTAGTGTTGTTATTACCACCCACCATAAACCAGATGCAGATGCGCTTGGCTCTTCTTTAGGTTTATGTTTAATATTAAAACAGATTGGTGTTAAGGTAACTGTGATTACCCCAACCGACTATGGTGACTTTCTAAAATGGATGCCTGGTGAAAGTGAAGTAATTAATTTTGAATACAACCAAAAAAAATCTCAAGAAATAGTGAACCAAGCAGATTTGGTGTTTTGCTTAGATTTTAATGCTTTAAAAAGAATAAACGATTTTGGAGAAATAGTTAGGTTGTCGAGTGCAAAAAAGGTAATGATAGACCACCATTTGCAGCCAGAGGGTTTTGAAGACTATCGATTATGGAGTAATTTAGCAAGTAGTACCTGCGAATTGATATATTGGTTTGCTGAGGAGTTGTCTTTTACGCATCTTGTAAATAAAGATGTAGCCTCATGCTTATACGCAGGTATTATGACTGATACAGCGGGTTTTAAACATAGCTCAACCACTGCAACCACTCATAGAATTACAGCACATTTATTAGAAAAAGGGGCTCAAAGCAATACCATTTTTGAAGCCATATACGACCATTATTCAGAAAACAGAACTCGATTTATTGGCTTCTGCTTAAACGAAAAGTTACAACTCATTAAAGAATATAATACCGCCTTAATTTGCGTAACGGCTGATGAACTTAAACGCTACCAAATTATGGTTGGCGACAGCGAAGGTTTAGTTAACTACGGTTTATCTATTGAAGGAGTAAGACTTTCAGTATTAATTGTAGATAGAACGGTGGCACGTAAAATGAGTTTTAGAGCAAAAGGCGATTTCCCTGCAAATGAATTTGCTCGTAGATTCTTCAATGGAGGTGGACACTTTAGCGCAGCTGGAGGTGAAAGCAAAGACCCACTAGAATTGGTAGAAGCAAAATTTAAAGATGCCATTACCGAATATTCAAACTTATTATCCTAATAAAGAAAAATAAAATCATGAAAAAAATCCTTTCAATTACCATTCTTGCTGCCATCGTATTTTCAGCATGCACCAAGAAATTTGAAAAAACAGAATCAGGTATTGAATACCGTATTATTAATACAAATGATGATGCACGTGCTGTAACTAAAGGCGACCAAGTAATGCTTCACATGGTAGGTAAATTAGATTACAACGATTCGTTAATTTTCGATTCATACAAAAATAGCAAACCTTATTACATACCTAGTGATGAGCCTACCTTAGGTTCCGTGCTTCAAGTATTGCACAAAGGCGATAGCGCTGAATTTTCAATTAGCGCTGATACCCTTTTCTTGAAAAGTTTTGGACAACCACGTCCAGCAGCAATCAAAGAAGGTTCTATGATTAAATTCGTAGTTAAAGTTGAGGACGTATACAACCAAGAAGAAATGCGTAAGAAAATAAGTGAGCAAAATGGTGAGTTAAGAACAAAAGATTCTGTTGCTTGTGAAACTTATTTAAAATCATTAACTGGTGTGATGAAAACAGCAAGTGGTTTGAATTATGTCGTTGTTAAATCTTCAACTGGTAAGCAAGCTGCAAAAAACAGTAAGGTAACCGTTAAATACAAAGGAATGCTTCTTGATGGAACTGTGTTTGACGAAAGCAAACCGGAGAACCCTACCTTGAGTTTTGTTGTAGGCATGGGGCAAGTAATTCCAGGATGGGATGAAGGTTTGGCATTGATGAAAGAAGGCGAATCATTTAAATTAATTATCCCTTCAAATTTAGCCTATGGACCACAAGGTGCAGGACCAATTCCACCTTTTTCTTCACTTATATTTGATGTAGAATTATTAAAAGTTGAGTAATATGAAAAAAATATTTTTAGCAATGGTAATTTGTGCTTTATCGCTAAGCACATTTGCACAAACCAAAACTAAGGCGAATAGTAAACCTAAAAAAGTTAAAATAAAATTGAATACTGAATATACAACCGAAAGTGGTTTAAAATATAAAATAACCGAAAAAGGCAAAGGTGCCCAAGTGTTAAAAGGTGATAAAGTAACGGTTCATTATACCGGTACTTTACCTAACGGAACTAAGTTTGACAGTTCAAAAGACCGTAACCAGCCATTCTCATTCAAGGTGGGAGCTGGCCAAGTGATTAAAGGATGGGACGAAGGCTTGGCATTGTTAAATGTAGGCGATAAGGCAACATTGATTATTCCTCCTGCAATTGGCTATGGTGAAAGAGCCGTAGGAAGTATTCCTGCTAATTCAATCTTAAATTTTGATATTGAAGTGATTGATACCAAAACACCCCCTGCTGCTAAACCATTTGATGTGGCTGGTAAAGACACAGTGAAAATGCAAAGTGGCTTGAAATTTATTAAAGTAGCGAGCGGAACGGGTGTAAAACCCGCTTTAGGAAACACTGTATCTGTTCATTATACTGGTTATTTAATGGATGGGAAAATATTTGATTCATCAATAGAAAGAGACGAGCCAATTGAATTCCAAATTGGAAGAGGCATGGTCATCAAAGGTTGGGAAGAAGGCATCGCATTGATGCAGGTTGGAGATAAAATGAGATTAATCATACCAAGTGAATTAGCTTATGGACCTAATGGAGCGGGTGGTGTTATTCCTCCTAATGCTACACTCATTTTTGATGTAGAATTAGTAAATGTAAAGTAAAAAATATCATTTAAAAATAGAAACCTGGGTCATAAAATGACTCAGGTTTTTTTATTTAAATTTATTGGTAGAAATTTAACTACAATAATCTAGATTAAAAAACTATATGTTTGTTATTGAGAATGATTGAAATGTTAATGTTGAAATAAATCTTAAATATTTAATATGCGCTTGATGGCAGATATTATTAAAGTAGGCAAAATTTTTAAATCATATCCTATTGATAGTATCCTATTGCTGCCTAATTCACCGCATTTCACGATTGCAGATGTTAATACTATTTGCCTAAAAAACACCCTATCCAAAGAAGAAGATTGGATTGGGAAAAACATATTTGAGGCATTCCCAGTAAAT
Source organism: Bacteroidia bacterium (assembly GCA_040403075.1). Lineage (GTDB taxonomy): Bacteria > Bacteroidota > Bacteroidia > UKL13-3 > UKL13-3 > RGVD01. Next base: position 43,883 of record JBBALJ010000008.1, on the reverse strand, counting down.
CCAGCACAACCCTATATTGAAGATAAATCCGCCTTAAAGATTTCTCTTGAAACTGTTTTGAAAACAAAACAAGCCCACAAAATAAATGCCCAACGATATTTTAGACCTAATGATGAAACTGGTGTGTCTGATGAAAGGTTTGCCGAAATTGAAAACATCCCCATACTGAATGACAAAAATGAAGTTGAGTTTATCCTTCAAACCATTATAGACTTTACAGAGAATAAATATCTAATTGAGCTTGAAACACTTGAGCGTGAAATTTTAGAAATGAATGCAAGTGGAAAACGAAACATTAAAGAAGTTTTTAAGTCCTACTTATTTGGAATAGAGCAATTACATCCAGGCATGATATGCTCTATTTTGCAAGTTTCAAACAATCGCGTGTATGAACTTGCCTCACCTAGCCTTCCGCATGAATATTTAGAAATGATTTCCGGTTTGGAAATTGGAGAAAATGAAGGCTCATGTGGAACTGCGGCCTATACCAAAGAAACAGTTATTGTTAGTGATATTGATACCGACTTCAGATGGCTCAAGTACCGAGGAATTGCGGATCAATTTAAATTAAAAGCTTGTTGGTCAACACCTATTATTGATTCAAATGGAAATGTTATTGCCACCTTTGCAAATTATTATCGGGAACACAAATTACCTAATACACGGGAAGAAAACACCATTAAAAGAGCTGGTCATCTGATTCAAATTATTTTTGAAACCTATCTTAAAAATAAACAGATAAAAGAAAGTGAAAAGAAATTCAGAACCTTGGTCCATAATATGGATGTGGGAGTGTTACTCCAAGGAGCAAATGCCGAAATAATACTAAGTAACCCAAAAGCATTGGAATTACTTGGCTTAACTGAAGATCAGCTTTTAGGAAAAACTTCATTTGATAGTAATTGGAATGTAATTCACGAGGATGGTAGTGAATTCCCCGGAGCAATACATCCAGTGCCCCAAGCCATTGCCACCAAAAAGTCGGTAAACAAGGTGGTGATGGGCGTTTATCGTCCCAAAACAAAAGATAGGGTTTGGCTATTGGTGGACGCTGAACCAGAATTGAATGAAGAAGGCGATATTGTAAATGTAGTTTGCACTTTTATTGATATAACAGAAAGAAAATTAGCCGAAGAGGAAATCAAAAAATCAAAAAAAACATACCGAGGTGTACTTAATAGTATTTCTGAATTGATATATATTCAAGATGAAAATGGTTGTTTTCTAGATGTTAACGATGCGGTTGTGAGTAAATATGGATATCCTAAAGAATATTTTATTGGTAATACACCAGAATTTTTATCGGCACCTGGTAAAAATAATTTCGACAGAATAATTGAAGCAATTGCAAATGCATGGAAAGGTTCTAAGGAAAATTTTGAGTTTTGGGGCGTCACGAAAGATGGAAGGATTTTTCCAAAGGAAGTAAATCTATCTTTGGGTAGCTATTTTGGCAAGCAAGCGATAATTGCTGTTGGACGAGATATTTCAGAAACTAAGGCATTTGAAGAAACACTTACAAACACAAATTCAATTCTAAATGCAACCATAGAATCTACCAATAATGGCATTTTGGTGGTGAACTCCGAGGGTTCTATTATTAAAAGAAATGAAAAGTTTTCAGAATTGTGGCAAATTCCAGAGGTTATTTTATCTACGAATGATGACACCAAACTACTTACATTTATTCTACATCAATTAACTCAACCTGAAGATTTTTTAGCAAAGGTTAATGACTTATATGCAAAGCCTTTTGCTGAAAGTCTTGATGAAATTTATTTTAAAGATGGTAGAATATTCAAACGTATATCAAAACCCATGTATATTGATGCTGAACCTAAAGGAAGAGTTTGGTCATTCGAGGATATTACTGAAAACAAATATGCAGTTGATGAATTAAATAAAAGTGAAAAAAAATATAGGCAACTTATTGAGTCTACCAACGAGGGTATTGTAGTCGCCCAAGGAAGTCATCTGAAATTTGTAAATTCAGTTGTTTTAAAGTTGATGGGTAGAACTGAAGATGAACTTATGAAGGTTCCATTTTTAGACTATGTTTATAAAGAGGATAGGATGCTTGTGAGAAAAAACTACCTTAAACGCATCGCTGAAGATAATACTATATCAAAATTTCAATATAGGATTATAGCCAAAGACTCAAGCATAAGATGGATAGAAATGAGTGGCATTGTGATTAATTGGAATGGCCAACCGGCAGCATTGAATTTTATGACTGATATTACCGAAAATTTCGAGTACCTAAATGCCATTGAAGAACAAAAACAAAAACTTAGTGAAATTGCTTGGACACAATCGCACATGGTAAGGGCACCATTGGCTCGAATGATGGGTCTAATTAATTTACTAAATTATGAAAACAAATTAGACGAAAATACAAGACAATTGCTAAAACACATTTTAGATTCTGCACATGAGTTTGATACAATCATTAAATCAATTGTGCAAAATACCCAACAAAAAAGTCATTAAAAAAGTCCGACTGCATTAGCAATTCGGACTTTTTCATATCATCTAACAAAAATTATTTTGTTTCGTTGTGCTCTGATTCTTCAGCTTTCTTTTTGTCTCCGCATTCCTTTTTAGATTTGTCTGCTGAGCAACAAGATTTTTTTGATTTAGCACCTTTTTTATCATGGCACTCTTTTTTGTTTTTATCGCTGCATTCTTTCTTAGCTTCCATTTTTACTGGCTTCTCATTCTCACCTGACTCTTCAGCAACCGCTTCAACTTTTTGACTTGAGTTAGTTACACTAACAGGCTTGTTTTGCGCATGAGCACCAACGTATGCGAACACTAAAAATGCTGATAATACTACTAGTTTTTTCATGTTTTGATTAATTAATTGTTTAACAAATGTATTATTAAATTCTAAAAATAAAAGGGTGGTATGTAATCAAAGGGTTAAATTTCAGCTAAAATAGTTTTGCCCCCCTTTACCTTCTGATTTAACTCCACTTTCACTTTGGCATCTAATGGCAAGAAAATATCTACCCTTGAACCAAATTTAATAAAGCCCATTTCATCACCTTGCTCTACAGGTTGTCCTTCTTTTACATACCAAACAATGCGTTTAGCCAACGCCCCAGCAATTTGACGGAAAAGAATAGTTGCTTTTTTACCTTCAATTACGGTAGTCGTTCTTTCATTCTCTGTTGATGATTTTGGATGCCAAGCTACAAGGTAAAGTCCTGGGTGATACTTAAAATATTTTACAATTCCACCTATTGGGTTGCGATTTACATGCACGTTAAAAGGGCTCATAAAAACCGAAACTTGAAGTCTTTTTTGATTAAAAAATTCAGGTTCATCTACTTCCTCAATAACCACTACTTTTCCATCGGCTGGAGAAATAACATGGTTTTCATTTTTGTTGATACTTACCGATGGGTTTCTAAAAAATTGAAGAATAATGATTAAAAACACTAGGGACAAGAAAATAATTACATTCTGTAACCATTCAATACCTGTGAAACTAATCCCAAAATTCAAAATAAATAAGCCAATCAATGTAATGAGAATCGTGGCTTTTCCTTCTTTGTGTAGCATAATTGTATTTGTTTATTTTATTATAAATGAAACGCGGAGCATCCAAATTGTAATTTGAATCTCCGCGTCACGAGATTAGGTAATTTTACTATAAACCGAATTTACCTCTTAATTTTTCTACTTCAGCAACTTTTTTAATAGCCACACAATATGCACCAATACGCATGCTGCAATTGTGCTCAAGTGAAGCGGAGTAAACACCTTCGAAAGCCTGTTTCATAACACGATCAGCTCTTCGATATACACGCTCTTCAGTCCAAAAATAACCTAAACGATTTTGTACCCACTCAAAGTAACTTACCGTTACACCACCTGCATTAGCCAAAATATCTGGAACAACCAAAATACCTTTTTTATGTAAGATATCATCAGCACTACTTGAAGTTGGACCATTTGCGCCTTCAACAATTAATTTAGCTTTTATTCTATCTGCATTTTCGGCAGTAATTTGATCTTCCATAGCAGCAGGAACAAGCACTTGAACATCTAACTCAAGTAATTCTTCATTGGTAATTCTGCTTCCACCTTTGTATCCTTCTAAAGTACCTTTGTTGTTATCACGGTAATCAATAGCCTCATCAATATTTAAACCTTCAGGATTGTAATAACCTCCTGTAACATCAGAAATAGCTAATACTTTCATGCCTTGTTGAGCCAAAAGTTTAGCTGATATTGAACCCACATTACCAAAACCTTGAACAGCACAAGTAGCTCCCACAGGGCTGATACCTAATTTGCTCAATGCTGAACGTGTAGAAACCATTACACCACGACCTGTTGCTTCAACACGACCTAATGAACCACCTAATACCAATGGTTTGCCAGTTACTACAGCTGGAGAAGACTTTCCAACTAATTTGCTGTACTCATCCATAATCCAAGCCATTTCTTGTTGGCCTGTTCCCATGTCTGGTGCAGGGATATCTTTATCTGGTCCGAAAACATCCACCATTAAATCAGTGTATGCTCTGGTCATTCTTTCTAATTCACCTTTGCTCATGCTACGTGGATCACATTTGATACCACCTTTACCACCACCATAAGGAATACCTACAACGGCACATTTCCATGTCATCCATGCAGCTAAGGCTTTCACCTCATCCAAATGCACATCCATGCTATAACGGATACCACCTTTTGAAGGACCTAAGTTTGCGTTGTGAACAACACGGAAACCTTCAAAAACTTTAACCTTGCCATCGTCCATAGTAACTGGTATATTTACTATCACGGCTTTTTGTGGAGCTATTAAAACATTGTAATCGCTTTCATCCAAGCCAATGATTTTTGCTGCAACATCAAATCTTTTTTTCATCGACTCGAAAGGGTTTTCTGAGCCATGTTTAATTACATTATCTTTTTGAGACATAGTGTGTATGATTTTTTTGTATAGTGAGGCAAACCTAAACAAATTTTATAAAAATGCACATGTGTAAACTAGTTTTTTCACACAGGTGTCTATTAATAAGCAGTTAGTGCGCAGTTGATTGTTATCAATGTAATTGATAAACCTTGATAGTCAAGCTAGCCGGCCCATGTTTCTCTATCTAAACTGCGGTATTGAATGGCCTCCGCTAAATGTTCCACTTTTATCTCATCACTTTCGGCCAAATCTGCAATGGTACGAGCAACCTTTAATATTCTGTCATAAGCTCTTGCCGACAATTGAAGCTTATTCATAGCTGTTTTAAGTAGGTTTTGCGAAACAGCGTTAATCTGACACATTTCACGCACTTGTGTGCTACTCATTTGGGCATTGCAATAAATTTCTGGATTATTTTCAAATCTTTTGCTTTGAATTTCTCTTGCTTTCATCACCCTATCACGAATGAGGCTGCTCGGTTCGGCCTTGCGGGTGTCAGATAATTGGTCAAAGTTTACAGGTGTAACTTCCACATGTATATCAATCCTATCAAGCAAAGGACCTGATACCTTGTTTAAATATTTTTGAACTGTTCCTGGGGCACAAACACATTCTTTTTCGGGGTGATTGTAATAGCCACAAGGGCATGGATTCATAGCTGCAATCAGCATGAAACTCGTTGGATATTCTATTGAAAACTTAGCCCTTGAAATAGTAACTCTTCTTTCTTCAAGGGGTTGGCGCATCACTTCGAGCACAGTCCTTTTAAATTCAGGTAATTCATCCAAAAACAAAACACCATTATGTGCCAATGATATTTCCCCCGGTTGAGGGTTATTGCCCCCTCCTACCAATGCAATATCAGAAATGGTGTGATGCGGAGCGCGAAAAGGACGATTATAAACCAAAGATGAGTTTTTCGTTAACCTTCCTGCAACGGAATGAATCTTGGTGGTTTCAAGTGCTTCATGAAGTGTTAAAGGTGGTAAAATACTTGGGATTCTCTTGGCCAACATGGTTTTTCCTGACCCTGGAGGGCCAATCAATATGGCATTGTGCCCGCCTGCAGCAGCTATTTCGAGTGAGCGTTTGATGTTTTCTTGACCTTTCACATCAGCAAAATCATTATCTAAATTTTGAATATTGTTGTTAAACTCAGCCCGGGTATCAATTTCAAATTTCTCAAGGTGACTTTCATCTCCATTAAAAAATTCAATCACCTCTCTAATATGATTAGCACCATAAACATTGAGGTTGTTAACTATAGCCGCTTCTCTCGCATTTTCTTTAGGTAAAATAAAGCCTTTGAATCCTTCCTTTCGAGCTTGAACAGCAATAGGCAAAGCGCCTTTTATGGGTTTGAGGTAACCATCCAAACTCAACTCCCCCATTATTATGTATTTATCAATATCGTCACCATTCAACTGCCCACTTGCAGCCAAATAGCCAATGGCAATAGGCAAATCATAAGCAGAACCTTCCTTGCGAATATCAGCAGGAGCCATGTTCACCACTATCTTTTGTCGAGGGATGCGGTAATGATTATTCTTTAAAGCCGTCTCAATTCGGTGCTGACTTTCTTTCACTGCATTATCAGGCAAGCCAACCAAAAAATAGCCAACACCATTTCCTTCAGCTACATTTACTTCAATAGTTACATTAATAGCATTTACCCCATACACCGCACTTCCAAAAGTTCTTACAAGCATATCATTTCCTTTTAGGCAAATGAAATTAAATACTTTTTAATATTGAAAAGGTTTTGCAATTTTTTTTAAAAGCATGGGAAAACATCATCATAAAAAAATGAAAATATAATTTACATTTGCCTCTTAAACTTAAAAAATTATGTTTGGATTAGGCGGAAGCGAATTAATTGTAATTCTATTGGTTATTCTTCTATTATTTGGAGGTAAAAAAATTCCTGAATTACTTCGTGGTATTGGCCAAGGAGTGCGTGAGTTTAACGATGCAAAAAGCAATGTTAAACAACAAATAGAAGATGGCATGAAAGACAAAGAAAAAGAGAAAAAAGCAGAATAGCTTTAAAAACAGTATTAAATAAATGTCATGCCGTTGGCGTTAAAACTTTGTTGCATAGCAACTAGTTTTGCTCTTGCGGAATGACATTTTTTATTTTAACCAAGCAAAAACATACATTCAATTGGAAAGATACACCCACTTACAAAGTATACAATCAGATATAAAATCTGACAAAATTAGTTTACCTCAATTAGTTGAATATTACCTGAAAAACATTGAAGATAAAAAGCATCTTAATGCCTTTTTAGAGGTATTTACTGAAGATGCTAAAAGTGCTGCCATCGAAATTCAACAAAAAATAAAAGAGGGAAAAGCTGGAAAATTAGCCGGAATGGTCATTGGACTTAAGGACAATCTTTGCTACCAAGGACATAAAGTTTCTGCCTCTTCTAAAATACTAGAAGGATTTACTTCTATCTATTCTGCCACTGCTGTTGAAAGAATTTTGTCAGAAGATGCTATCATCATTGGAAGACTTAATTGTGATGAGTTTGCTATGGGGGCATCCAACGAAAATTCGGCATATGGTGCAGTTTTAAACGATGCAGACAATACCAAAGTTTCAGGTGGAAGCTCAGGAGGATGCGCTGTGGCTGTGCAAGCAGATTTATGTTTGGCTGCTCTAGGAAGCGATACTGGAGGAAGCGTAAGACAGCCTGCAGGTTTCTGTGGTGTGTATGGACTAAAACCTACCTACGGCCGTATTTCTAGATGGGGTTTAATAGCCTATGCCTCATCATTTGATATTATTGGACCAATTACCAAAAGTGTAGATGATGCACAAATATTGCTTGAAGTAATTTCGGGGTCTGATGAATATGATGCAACCTCTTCAGATAAGCCTGTTGATGCATATAGCCAAGCTAGTGTTAGCGAACAGAAACTAAAAATTGCTTATATAAAAGAAACCATCGAAATGGATGGACTTCAGCCTGAAGTAAAAGCAAATATTGAAAAGTCTATCGAAGAATTGCGTGCTCAAGGTCATAACGTTGAACCAGTTAGTTTTGATATGCTCGACAAAATGATACCTGTTTACTATACCCTTACCACGGCAGAAGCCTCATCCAATTTGGCTCGCTTTGCGGGTATGCATTATGGATTCAGAAGCAGCAATGCCCACGATTTTGAGAGCACCATTCGTAAATCACGCTCTGAGGGTTTTGGTTCGGAAGTAAAACGTAGAATCATGCTAGGTACCTTTGTGCTAAGTGCAGGATACTATGATGCTTACTACACCAAAGCACAAAAAGTAAGAAACTTGGTGAAGCAAAAAACTGATGAGATTTTTTCACAATTCGATTTCATTATGTCGCCAACCTCGCCAACAACTGCTTTTAAAATTGGTGAAAAATCAGACGATCCATTGGCAATGTACTTAGCAGATATATTTACTGTACACGCTAATATTGCTGGCTGTGCGGCCATTTCTATTCCTAATGGGTTTGATAATGATAACATGCCTATTGGTTTGCAGTTTATGGCCAAATCTTTTGACGAAGCTAGGCTATTGGCATTTGTAAAAAATTTCAGAAGCGAATAGCTTTTAGTGTGTATTTCTTAATTACTTTTTCTTTTCCACTGCATTTTTAGGCGTAGCATTGCTTTATGAGATTTTTGAGAGGATTTTTTGTTATTTTATTCATTTGTTTTTCATCATCATGTTCAGTTTTTGCACAAAAACTGAGTGATGAACTTATACAAACAAGGTTGGCTGCTTTGAAGCCTCAACTCGAGTTGGTATATCACCCTGAAGTTAAAAAGTTTATTGAAGAATACCTTTCCAATCCTGACAAAACCCGAGAAATTATTGGGGCAAGTAAGTATTATTTCCCCATGATTGAGCGCACTTTCAAAATTAAATCTGTTCCTGCTGATTTAAAATACCTTGCCGTTGTAGCTTCTGACTTACAACCACAAGCCAATAATGCAAGTGGAAATAGTGGCATTTGGATGATGGCTTACAATGTGTCGAAGATGTATAAGTTGAAAGTGACAACATACATTGACGAGCGCAGAGACCCTATTAAATCAACCCAAATATCAGCATCTCATTTTCGTGATTTATTTAGCATATACAAAAGTTGGCCTTTGGCCATTGCAGCTTATGGTTGCTCTCCTGTAACTTTAAACAAATGCATCAGAATGGCAGGCAATAGCCTTTATTTCTGGGATGTTTACAATTACCTGCCTACCACTTGCCGCGACTTGTATCCACGATATGTAGCAGCAGTGTATGTAATGAATTATTACAAGGAGCATGGCATCAAAAGTGTTTTGCCTGATATTTATGAAGATGTGGATACTGTGGTGGTAAACAAATGGCTATCCTTTCAGCAAATCAGCTCCACTTTAGGTGTGTCTATTGAAGATTTAAGAAAACTGAATCCAGAGTTTAAGAAGGATGTTATTCCATTTAATTTGGATGGCTATGTTATCAAATTGCCTAAAAGCAAAGGCAAAATGTTTTACTTGCTTAACGACACCGTTTATCGCAACATCAATCCTACTGAGTTTACGCCCGTTGAAATACGCAAAGTGCCCGAAAACGAAGCTGACTCGGCCTTGACAGAAGAGGAAAAGGAAAGCAGAAAAATCAAACATAGGCAAGCAGAAAAAGAAAATAGCTTTGATAAAAAACGTGTTTTCTATACCGTTAAAAAAGGAGATAACCTTGCCGATATAGCCGATTGGTTTGATGTTTCGGCTGCTGAAATAAAGAGTTGGAACAAGCTTAGAAAGCAGCAAGTAAACAAAGGTAAAAAGCTTACGATATGGGTTAAAGCTAGCAAAACCGGCTACTACAAGCGCATCAATTCCATGAGCTTAAAACAAAAAAAGAAACTGAAGCGCAAAGACTAATACCCCTCGAAGTATGCAGAACGAAGAATCAAACCCTTGGCAAACCTTGAACACCACCATAGGCTACGAAAACCCTTGGATTAAGGTGCAACACAATGAGGTACTAAACCCTAGCGGAAAGCATGGTATATATGGCGTAGTGCATTTTAAAAACCTAGCCATTGGTGTTATTCCTTTGGATAGCGATAACAATACTTGGATTGTTGGGCAATACCGATATGCCTTAAATCAATACAGTTGGGAAATACCCGAAGGTGGCGGAAAAATTGGGGTTGACCCACTTGATTCTGCCAAACGAGAATTGTTAGAAGAGTGTGGCTTGATAGCGCATAAATGGGAAAAAATTATGGAAATGCACCTAAGCAATTCCACTACTGATGAGCACTCTTTGGTATATGTGGCAAGGGATTTAGAATATACCGAATCAGAACCTGAAGAAACCGAGCAATTAATCATAAAGAAAATTCCTTTTGAAGAGCTTTACCAAATGGTGAAAAGAGGCGAAGTGACAGATGGCATTTCAGTGGCTGCTGTGCTAAAAGTAAAATTGATGATGGCGGGATTGTAGATTTCAAATCCTTGCAAATGCCTCTAAGGGTTCTGCAAATACCTTTCAAATTCGTGCAAATCGTTTTTAATATCATAAATATGACTTTTCATATCATGCAAATCGAAATGAATGTCGTGCATTAAACAATTAATGTGCTTCAAAGCCCTTTTAAAGTAATACATTGACATGTTAAAGTCCTACATTAGCTATTTAACTTGATACATTGTCATGTTAATGCCTTGCAAATCGAACTCAATTCCTTGCAAAGGGGTTTTAAAGTAATACATTGACTCCTAGATGATTTGCATACCTAAATTAAATTCTACAATAATTTATTTTTTTTTACAATCCAATTTCTATATTTGATTTAAAATAAATACTATCATGAAAAGAAATCTAAGCATTCTAGGTCTTATTATTTGCACAATACTTTTGTCAAATTGCGAAAAAGAAGAATCAAAAAATTCTCCAACAAGCAGCATCTATGTAGCTGAGGTAAATACACCTTTATATGGAAAAATAACCGCCACTTGGTGTGGACCTTGTGGTCAATGGGGATGGACATTGAATGACACCATTATGTCATCTATTAAAAACAAAGCCATCACAATGGGTTTGTATGCAAGCCAAACGAGTAATTTTGCCAATGCAACAGTCGTTCAATGGGGTGCAGATTTCGGTGTACAAAGCTTTCCGAATTTTACTTTTAATGGCATAAACAAAACTGCTTTTGCCACATCAGGTGGAATCTATACGGGATTAACCCTAACAAATATTATTACATCTGTGGATTCCTTTATTGCTTTGCCTGTGCAAATGTCTGCAGGAGGAAACTTATCTTGGAACGGTCAAAAACTTACAGTAAAGTCTTCAGTAAAAAGTTTTAGAGACCAATCAGGGGAATTTTATGTGGGTGCATATATGGTTGAAGACAAAGCCAACAGTATCCAAAATGGACAAACAGGGGTAATAGAACATCACCATGTATGCAGAGGCTCCATGAATGACAGTGCTATCTATGGCAATAAGTTTAACGGTGGATTGAAAGCAGGTGTACAAACTGATTTGTCTGAATATGTATATAATGTTCCTGATACTTGGGTAAAAGAAAACATGTATGTGGTAATGATTATTTGGAAAAAAGAAGGTAATAAATACACTTTTGTAAATGCTGCTAAAATAGATTAGCTGAACCCACACAGCTAGACAGTGATATTTGTAAATTCTATCTACCCTCTGCCTGGACTTTCAGCCAATTCACAATATCATTTAGCACCTCTTCAGACATATTGCCTGCTTGGGTATATTCCTTAGGCATAGATAGGCCTTTGCCTTCTATAAACAAATGGTTTAAGGAAGGGTAAGATTTGAACGATACTTGCTTTTTGTTTTGCATGGTCTTTTTCCAAATGTCAAAGTCAATCATTTTTACTTGGTAATCTCTTTCGCCTTGCAACACATACAAAGGCTTGTTTATTTTTAGTGCTAATTCTTCAGGGTGGTAGGATGACAAATATTTCCAATAATCAACTGTATAAGGCCCCATGACTTGGGCATTTGATGTCACCGAATTGATATGGGCTCGGGTTGAATTTTGCATTTTCCCTCTCAAATCAGCCATAGCCAAAGAGTCTTTACTAGCCAACTTTTGAGACCCATTGATATACTCTATCTGCTCAATGGCAAGGCTTGGGATTTCTCTAAGTGTACCGGCCATAGAGATAAAACCCGCAATATTTTTAAATCTTTTATTGAAGAAAGGAATCAAATAGCCACCTTGGCTATGCCCCAACATATAGATTTGATTGGGGTTGATTTCTTTGCGGGCAGTAATGGCTATGATGATTTCTTCAAGGTCTTGCAGGTATTCGTTTTCAACCGTAAAAGGTTCTTTGCCCAAAGAATCATTATCAATCAATTTATTCAAATACTGATGTGTTTTTTTATCGTATCTAAAAGCCGCAATGCCTTTAGATGCGAGTCCCCAGGCCAAGTCTTTGTATATTTTGTTTGGACCAATAGAACAATCTTTGTCAATACCACCTGAACCCGGAACGATAATAACAACGGGCATTGGTGTCTTTGATTTAGGTATGCTTAATCGCCCTGAATTTTTAAAGCCTTTGACTCCATATTCAATGCGCAGTTCGGTAAACAATTCAGCATTAACATAGTCAGCAGGGGTATATGGAATCTCTCCTGGACTAATGAAAAGTCCTGCAATTTGTGCCAATGAATCAAAATTAACTGATAAGGTTATCTTGCCTTTCTCAAGCTTGACAGAACGTTTTGTAACAAAATGCGATTTGACTTCTTCAACCCTCAACTCATCCGAACCAGTGACATTACCGTACATCATCACAAATTGCTCCCATACGCCTTCAATTTTTGAAACGTCTAATTTGCGTTTCATCTCAGCATCAAAAAGGGAATAAACAGAATCGAATTTCTCTTGCTGAAACCACTCAAAAACTTTGTTAGACCTTGCTATTACTAAGTCGCGCTGGGCATAAGTTTGGTTACAAAAAAATAGAAAAGATAATAGAAGTAGTGTGAGGATTTTGTTGGATTTCATAAATGTTGTGTGTTTTACTACTCCACTTTCAAGCCTAATTTTTTCAAATATTTATCGGCAAGGGCTTTTTGTTGGCTGCTCAAATCTACATCTTCACCCATGATAAATGCTTGTTCGATGGTATTGGTTCTCATGTCCAAAACATCCCCACTGCAAATCATAATGCTGGCATCTTTGCCTTTTTCAATGCTACCCATTTGGGCATCTACACCCATTATTTTAGCAGCGTTTAAGGTAATGGTAGCAAGGGCTTCTTCTTTGTTTAAACCATAGCTAGCAGTGGTACCTGCATTAAAGGCCAAATTGCGGGCCTCCCAACTTCCACTTCTGCTAATGGCTACCAATATGCCTGCCTTCAATAATTGTGCGGCTGTTTTATATGGTTGATCCACATCTTCAGCACTGCGTTGAGGCAAACGATGGATATTGGTTAACACAACAGGAATGTTATTTTCTTTGATGATTTCAGTTACAAGATAAGCATCAGCGGCATCCACCAAAACCATTTTAATTGTAGGGTATTTCTTTATAAAATTAATAGCGGTGATGATGCCTTTGGCTGAATTTACATGCACGTATAATTTGGCTTCAGAATTAAACAACGGCTTCATTGCATTCAAACGTGCATTAAAGGTTTCAGGTTTTATTAATTTGCTGTATTGCTCTGCTTGTTCAAAAATATCTGATAGCTGTTGCATCTCCTTTTCAATATGTGCTTTTTGTTCTTCGGCATTCCCATATGGATTGAACTCAGGCCAATTGATATGTACACCATCATCTTTCTTATATGCGGCATCTTCCCAATTCCAACCTTGCGTTTTCATTAAGCTTGATGTGCCACTTATTAGTCCACCTTGTGGAACTACCTGAGTAAAGAGAATACCGTTAAAAACTAAGGTAGGTATGATTTTAGAATCGGTATTATAAGCAATGAGTGCACGCACATTGGGGTTCACCGAACCTTGCTCATTAAAATCTCTTGTAGCGCGGGCTGCATCAATTTCATTCAAGCCCACTATTGTATTCATGCCTATCAATCCTGGATAAATATGTTTCCCTTTGGCTTCAATGGTTTTGGCGTTTTTGTATAAAGTATTTAGGGTTTTGCCTACCAATTCAATTTTCCCATTACTCAAAACCACTACCCCATTTTCAATAATTTCTCCATTACCCACATGTATGGTTGCACCTGTAATGATGGTGGTTGTTTTCTGAGCTGAAAGGCCAAAGCCTATCAAACATAAAGACAATAGAAATATAGATTTTTTGAATGTATTTAGCGACATAGTAAAATTTATTGCAAAGCAAGAATAAGATAATTTTGAAAGAAAGTCTAATAGAGTTCATTAGTTGTTTTTGCAATACAAGCGATACAAGCAATAATTAGAATAAATTACAGCTAAGAAGTTTATCATTGACCGCTTTGTAGTAATCAGGTATTGTAATCTTGTTCCTTATGTAAGAGAAAAAAAGTGATTCAAGTCCGATTTCACGTCTGTTTTTATCAATTTCAGCAAAATTCAAATTAGTTTTTTCAATCCATTTGAACAAGTAAGCGTAATATTTTTCTTCATGATACAAAAAGTATAACCTGTTGTCTGTTAGCATTGCAATAAGTTCAGATTTCATTTGATTTTCGAAACATCTATTACAATAACCAATAATTAAGTGAAACGAAATGGTATCATATCTTGTTAAGTGCAACATAAGAGCATATAATGAACCATAATTTACATAAGTAGTATTGCAATGTGTATCCTTTTGCAAAATTTCCAGTAGTTTCCCAATATGGATAGAATCAATATATGCGATAGAATTAAACTTCAAATTATCACTTATTAATTTATCATTTCTGATTAGCTGATCTGCACCAAGCATCATATCTAGGTTTGTTGAAAGGCCTCTGTATTTAGGGTTATTATGATATGCGAAATCATAAATTAAATAAATGCTATCTAATAATCTTTTATTCCTTGTATATACAAAATTAAATCTACTTTCAATTTTAGATATTTCAGAAATAGAACTATAATGCTTTGGACTTGAATAAATCCTTAGAATCTCATTTGCTGCAGAAGCACTATCTCTATTCAACAAATAAATATTTGCAACATCCGTGGAAGTTACCAATTGAAGAATCTCAGGGCGAATAGTTTTTATGGTTTTTAGTGCACATTCAGGCTTATTATTCGAAATATGAAAATTCGCAATAGCCAAGCCATTATTTAATTCATACAAATCAGAAACCGATGCCTGTTGAGCTTCTGCCAAAGTAAAAACCAAACTAAAAATCAGTAATAATAATTTCATATTTATAACAAAAATAAACCTTTACAAGGCAATAAACCCTGTAAAGGTTTTCGATTTCCTAATTCATTCTTGACACCCATCTGACGCATTTCCTCCCCTTCAACCCATTCTCAATCGTCTGACGGGGTTATTTTACATCAGCACCTAAATTCCATAAAGCAAAGCTCCATACATCAGTTGCTTCTTCAATTTGTTTAGCAGTGGGCTTGCCTGCTCCATGTCCAGCCTTACTATCTATGCGACCAAGAACAGGATTTGAGCCTTTGTGCTTGGCTTGCAAAGTAGCCAAAAATTTAAACGAATGTGCTGGCACTACCCTATCATCATGATCAGCGGTGCATACTAAAGTTGCAGGGTATGAAACACTATCTTTCAAATTATGCAATGGTGAGTATTTTATCAGATAATCAAATTGTTTGGCATCATCACTGCTTCCATATTCAACAGCCCAACCCCAACCAACAGTAAATTTATGGTAACGCAACATATCCAAAACACCTACTTGAGGAATGGCTACTTTATACAAATCTGGTCTTTGTGTCATACAAGCACCAATTAGTAATCCACCATTAGAACCACCCATGATTCCAAGCTTTTGACTAGAGGTGTATTTTTCGCTTATCAAGTATTCAGCAGCTGCAATAAAATCATCAAATACATTTTGCTTTTTATCCAACATGCCTGCTTTGTGCCACTCTTCACCATACTCTCCGCCTCCTCGCAAATTGGCTAATGCATATACACCACCTTGCTCTAAAAACATAATACGGCTAATGCTAAATGAAGGTGTTAAACTGATGTTGAACCCACCATATGCATATAACATAGTAGGGTTGTTTCCATCTAACTTTATACCTTTTTTATGTATGATAAACATAGGCACTTTAGTGCCGTCTTTACTTGGATAAAATACTTGTTTGGTTTCAAATTCATCAGGATTAAACTTCACTTCACTTTGACGGAAAAGTTTGCTTTCACCACTACCAATATCGTATTTATAAATAGCTCCGGGTGTGGTAAATGAGGTGAATGAATAGTAAAATTCTTTATCTAATTTTTTTCCTCCAAAACCACTGGCTGTGCCTATAGATGGCAAGGTAATTTCATATTCCATTTTACCCTCATAGCTATATTGAAATACTTTTGAAGAGGCATCTTTTAAATAGGTAGCATATAATTTTCCGCCACCTGTACCTACGTTTTCAAGCAAATCTTTTTGCTCTGCTATTACATCTTTCCAGTTGTTTTGATTTGGATTTTTGCTATCCACTTCAACCAATCGGTATTTAGGTGCATTCAAATCTGTTATCATTAAAATTTTATCACCTACATTATCTATCACACTGTAATTATTGGCAAATCCAGGGGCTAACAATTTAAAATCTTTATCGTTTGCAGATAAATCTTTGAACCAAATTTCGCTGCCACTTGTACCTTCGCTTACACCAATAAACAAGTACTTTTCATCTTCTGACACTTGTGGTCCGAAATAACGCAAAGGGTGTTTTTTATCTTCATACACCAACTTATCATCCATTTGTGATTTGCCCAATTCGTGGTAGAATATTTTTTGATATTCATTTTGGTTGCTAAACTCTTTTCCTTTACTAGGCTCATCATATCGGCAATAGTAAAAACCATTTTTATACCAAGTAGCACCACCAAATTTCACCCACTTAATATTGTCTGATAGTTTTTGTTTACTAGCCACATCCATTAAAAATATTTCGTTCCAATCACTTCCGCTTTGGGCAATTCCAATGGCTGCATATTTATGATCTTTACTGATAGTGAAACTAGCTAAAGAGGCAGTACCGTCTTCGCTTAATTTATTTGGATCGAGGAAAACTTCAGGTGTCCCTTTTTCTCCTTTTTGGTAATACAAAACACTTTGGTTTTGTAGTCCATCATTTTTGAAAAAGAAGATGTAATCGCCTTCGGTAAAAGGAGCTGAGTATTTAGGATAGTTCCAAATCTCAGTTAAACGATTTTTTATTTTGTCTCTAAAAGGAATCTGTTTCAAATAATTTTGGGTTACCTTGTTTTCTTCTTCAACCCATGATTTAACCTCTGTAGCAGTATCATTTTCTAGCCAACGATAAGGGTCTGACACTTTGTGACCATGGTAATCATCTATTTGATCTACCGTTTTTGTTTTAGGATAAGGAAGCATAGTAAGTTCTTTTCTTTCTGTTTTTTTCTCGCCACAAGCAAACATGCTTGCCACAAGAATGGGGATTATTAGTTTTTTCATGGTGTTAATTAATTTTAGTGCAAATGTTCAATATCATTCCTTTTAATCAGCTCAAATTTTTCTCCATCATAGCCAAATAGGTACAAACCTAAATTGGTGTGTTGGTATTCATCCATCTTACTTAATGGCTCGTTTAATAGCAAACAAACCATGCTTTTTAAAGCACGACCATGCATACAAACTAAAACGGTTTTTTCCTCACTTGCTGTTAATATTTTTTGAACGGCAATCCTTTGGCGGGCCTGCAACTGGTTGGGGGTTTCACCTTGGGCAACAGCTACATCATAATTTCCACTATTCCATGCATTTACTGCCTGCTGATAAAAAGCTCTTTCTTTAAAATCTTGCACTTTGCCTTCAAACTCACCCCAGCTTATTTCATTTAATTCTGGTAAGATTTCAAAAGGAATTCCTTTATCAATAAAAGGTTGAATGCTTTGATTGGTTCGTTTAAGAGCAGAAATATAAATTTTATCAAATTCTATATTTTGGTAGTTATCAAAGAATTGCTTTGCTTGAAGCCTCCCTGTTTCATTCAAATCTGTATCTACTCCACTGCCTTGTACTATCCCTAGTTTATTGAATTCTGTTTCGCCATGTCGAACAATATAAATTAATTTATTTTTTTTCATTTTTTTCTTACGAGCAAGATATTATTTTGCATACATAAATACTACTTAAATGAAAATATCTCAATTAAAATTCAGTGTAGAAAATGGTTGGGTCGAAATGTCAAACAATGCAAATATAAGTTCTACTCAATTGGTTCTCATTTTTGGAGCTACAAAGCTTATAAAAGATGAAAGTAACTTTGCTTTAATAAAAAAAAAATACCCTAAAGCTAAATTTATTGGGTGTTCTACTGCGGGTGAAATTATTGGAACCAACGTTAATGACGATACGCTTGTTGCAACTGCTGTTGAATTTGAGAGTAGCCAATTAGTTTCAAAATGTGTATCCATAAAATCATCAGAAGAGAGTTATGAAAAAGCTAAGGAACTTGCCGATAGCCTGCCAAAGGATGGACTCAAACATGTTTTTGTTTTATCTGATGGCCTTGGTGTAAATGGGTCTGAATTGGTTAAAGGTTTTAGAGAGAATCTTCCAGATAGCATAAAAGTAACGGGGGGCTTAGCTGGAGATGGCGCTGATTTTAAAGAAACTTTTGTAATTGGTGATGACAATAAATCAAGTGAAAATATTATTACCGCTATAGGCTTTTATGGCCAAAACCTTGAAATTTCTTACGGTTCGCTTGGCGGTTGGGATAGCTTTGGTATTGAACGATTGGTAACTAAATCAAATAACAATGTACTATTTGAACTAGATAGACAACCAGCCCTTGAACTATATAAATCTTTCCTTGGCGAGCATGCTGCTGGACTTCCAGCATCGGGTTTATTGTTTCCATTAAACTTAAGAACAGAGTCGGATGATATACCTGTTGTTAGAACCATCTTAGCTATTGATGAAGAAGCACAATCATTAACCTTTGCCGGAGATATTCCTGAAGGAAGTTATGTTAGACTTATGAAAGCAAATTTTGACAGACTTATCAAAGGAGCAGAAGGGGCAGCAGAAAAAACCATGGAAAATAATAGTGGGTCACCAGACTTGGCCATTTTGATTAGTTGTGTTGGAAGGAAACTTGTTTTAAAACAAATGATTGAAGAAGAGGTTGAATCTGTTAGTGAGGTATTAGGTGAAAGCACTCAATTATGTGGGTTTTATTCATATGGAGAAATTTCTCCATTTAATAAAAACGCTAAATGTGAGTTGCACAATCAAACTATGACCATCACCACATTTAAAGAAAATTAATGCATTTAAGGTATATATTTATATTCTTTATATTTTTTTCAAGCTTAGTTTCTAGGCACGCAATTGCTATTCAGTATAATGAACCTTGGAGAATAGTTTCGTTTGGGCAAAATGAAGGTTTGCCCGAAGGTAAAACCTATGGGGTATATGTTCAAAAGAATGGAACAACTTGGCTTGGCACCCAAAGCGGCATTGCGAAGTTTGATGGATACAAATGGCATAATATTAAATTCATTCATTCAAACAGAATAAGCACCCAAAATCTTACCATCAGAGAGCGAGATGAAAACACCTTGGTTTGCTTATACTTGGATACCCTCTATGAAATTAAAAATAATAAATATAAAAAGCTATTATATACAATTGATAACCATGTTCAGCGTATAATTGATTATGCGTTGTTACCAGATGGAACCGAATATTTCATTTGCCATGTTGGAAATAATTTTTCTGAAATAAAATTAATTCAAAAAAAAGGGAAGAAATATAAAGTCATAAGAAAACTCAACAATTTTAACGATGTATCCTTTGTGCAATTATTTCAAAACAGAGATAATAGCATGTTATTTAATGATGGGCAGCAAATATTCTTAATATCTCCTCAAGGAAATTTAAAACCCATCACACAAAAACTGAGTTGGTTGGCCAAAGTAATCAACAGCCAAGTAGGTAAGAATGGAAATCTTTATTTCTATTTAAATAGCGACTACACATTAAATGGTATTTACACCTACACTAAAGAAGGAAAACTATCAAAAGAAAATCCCTTTTTAGTTAATTTATGTAAAAGTTTTGATGTTGACAAAGATGGAAATATCATGGCTCTTTCTGATATTGGAAAAATTCTTATCAAACAAAATAATGAATGGAATGAGTCAGGTATTTTTGAAAACTATTATAACAAGTGTATTATTCAATTTTCTCCTAGTGGAAATATTTGGATTGGATGCATAAACAAATTACTCTGTTATAATACCAATGAAACAAAATGCAAAAACATTGATGTAGGAAACACTTACGAAACAAATGCAATTTATGATATCTTTATAGACAATGCTCTAAATACTTGGTTAGCCAAATACAGAGGTATTACCAAAATTGACGATAAAAAGAAGCATACCGATATAAATGAAATTCTAGGACAAAGTATTAAGGAAATTACAACTATTAACCAAGACAAGGAAGGTAATATTTGGATTGGGAGCGGAGTTCACGAGAAAAATACCTATAAATATGATGGTTCAAAATTCACTAGAATAGGCCAAGCAAATGGTTTCACCGATAAATGTGTACATAAAATATGGAAAGATACATATGGGGACTTATGGTTTTCTGTATTCGACAATAGTGATCCAAACAAAAGCAAGTCTTCCGGAGTATATAAATTTGTTAATGGCAAATTTGAACAAAATACACTCGTAAATAAAATACTAGAAAATGGGCCCCGACTTTATTCAATGCTATTTGAAAAAGATGGCACTATTTGGCTAGGTACCGGCACCGATTTAATTAAGATAGAAAATAACACTGTCAAAAATTGGTCTAAAATCGGAGAAAATAATATTGGTAAAGTAAGTGATATTGCGAGTGATAAGTATGGAAATATTTGGTTCGCATCAGCCTATGCTGGTATTTCAATGATAAAGGATAATGATAGCCTAATGTCTGTTAGTATTAATAACAATGCAGATTATCCTTTAGATTATTGCGATCTTGAATTTGATAGTAACAACACTTTGTGGTATGGAGGCAAGGAATTCTTAACTGCTTATCAAAATGGATTGTATTATAAAATTGGTTCGGCCGAAGGCTTATCAGGACAAGCGTCATGGCCCATAAAATATAATGATAACAAGATTTTTGTAGGCACTTATGGAGGGGGTCTAAATATTTTCGATCTAAAACGAATAAACGAATCTCATCCGATTATTGAAATTACTGGAAAACTATCCGTAGGCAGAAGTGTATTTGTGCATTGGAAAGCCCTATCGAAAAATATGATATTGAACAATAGTAAAATTTATGCCATGTGGAGAATTGATGGCGGACCATGGCAAGCAAATACAATTGGAGATATTACCATTCAGGAGTTGAACTATGGAACGCATCGTTTTGAAATTCGTTCTCATAGCGAACTACCCAATCCATATGATAACCAAATCACTGAATTAGAAATCCTAATTCCTTATCCATTTTATTTATCAAAACTATATGTTATTCCTATATCTATTTTAGTTATTCTGCTTTTTATTGGTGCCTATATTTTTATAGTTTCTCAGTCAAAATCATCAAAGATGATTCATCAGAAACAAGAGCAACTAAAAAATTTAGGAGGTTCATTACCCATAATTCCATTTGTTATAGACGAAAACGGATTTGTTGTTGAATTATTTGTGAATGAAAATAAAAATCATCTTGACATTAACCTAACAAATAATGAAAGATTGACAGATCAGCTTCCAGAGCAATATAAACAAAAAATAAACCAAGCCATCTTTAATTGTTTTACTCATCAATCACAAGAGTCGGTAGAGTTATCATTTACAAAATTTGGCAAAGAAATTACTTATGAAATAAGATTTTCACCTTACTCAGAGATTTTCAAACAAGAGAAAAAAACAGCGACTTGTGTGGCAATAAATATTTCTCAAAACAAAAAAATTGAACAAGAACTAATTCATGCAAAATTGGTTGCCGAATCATCAGAAAAAGCAAAAATGTTATTCCTAACCAATATGAGTCATGAAATAAGAACCCCAATGAATGCAATAGTAGGGATAACCGATATTTTGCTTGGCGATAACATTGAAACTAAGTTTAAAGATAATTTAAACATCATTAAACACTCAGCAGATAACCTACTTGTTATTATTAATGACATCTTAGACTTTAGTAAAATTGAAGCTGGTAAAGTTGAACTTGAACATATTGAGTTTGATGTGGCGGAGTTGCTTGACAATTTGGTGAAAACATTTTTGCTAAAGACTTCACAAAAGAGAATTTTCTTTGAAATTAATATTGATGAAAATCTTCCTCATCAGTTGATAGGTGACCCTTATAGATTAAATCAGATTTTAGTAAATTTAATTAACAATGCCATTAAGTTTACTGAAAAAGGGGGCATCACTTTTGGTGTTGACATCTTAAACATTGAAGATAACTCTATACTTTTAGCCTTCAAAATAAGTGATACAGGAATTGGTATCGCACCTTCTAAAATTGAAACCATATTTGAAAGCTTTACTCAAGAAAGCAATGTAATTACCCGCAAATATGGTGGAACTGGGCTTGGTTTAACGATATCAAAAAGACTAGTTGGATTGCAGCATGGAAAAATAAAGGTTGAAAGTGAACTAGGGGTTGGCTCCAAATTTATTATTGATTTACCATTTGGTATTAGCAGAAAACTTTACAAATTCAAAAAAGAAGTATCTAGTTTGAAAGATTTAACTGACCTGAAAATTTTGGTAGTTGAAGATAATAACATGAATCAAATTGTAGCCAAGCAAATATTACACAAATGGAATGCTTATGTGGATACGGTTAATAATGGAGTGGAGGCTATTGAGATTCTTAGTCATAAGAGCTTTGATGTAATTTTAATGGACTTACAAATGCCATTAATGGATGGGTATGAAGCTACCAGAATAATAAGAGATGAGAACTCAAAGGTACTAAATCATCAAGTCCCAATAATTGCCTTAACTGCTGATGCTTTTCCAGAAATAAAAAGAAAAGCATTGGAATGTGGAATGAATGATTTCATATCTAAACCATTCAAACAAGATGATTTATTTGTAAAGTTAACAAAACATGGTTATCAATTAGACTAAGAGGAAAATAAATGATGCATCGCTTACTAAAACGACAACTTAAGAGACTTTTTGGGGAGGATTCGAATTATACCGAAAACTTAGATAGTTTAATTACTATAGTTAATCAGACCTATCATCAATTTCAGAACGATTACAATCAACTAGAAAGAACACTTGAATTAAGTTCCAAAGAATCATTTAAAGAATTAAATGACCTCAAATGGGCTGTGAATAGTGCGGTAATTGTTACCACTACAGATATAAAAGGAAACATAACTTATGTAAATCAAAATTTTTGCAATATATCAGGCTATAATGATATAGAACTGATAGGTTCTTCACACAAAAAAATCAACTCAAAACATCATGGTAAAGATTTTTTTTCAAACATGTGGGATACCATTTTAGGTGGCGATGTTTGGAAAGGTGAAATAAAAGATAAGAACAAACATGGTGAATATTTCTGGCTAGATACTGTAATCATTCCATTCAAAAATAACCTTGGCCTTCCCTTTCAATTCATGGCTATTTCTTATGATATCACAAAAAGAAAATCATTTGAAGAAGAAATTACAAAACTGGCATTGGTTGCGGAAAATACGCACAGTGCAGTAAGTGTTTCTGACCAAGATGGAACCATCATCTGGGTTAATAAAGGATTTTCACGATTAACGGAATATAGCCCAGAAGAAATAATAGGAAAAAAGCCGGGCACCTTATTGCATGGGGAAAAGACCGACCCAAATACAATTAAACTTATAAGCGATGCTATTGTTTCTTTGTCAGAATGTAATTGCGAAATCTATAATTATTCTAAATCTGGTCGAGGATACTGGTTATCAACTGCTATGACGCCCATGTATGATAACAATAAAAACCACATAGGTTTTATTGCCATAGAGGCTGATATCACAGAAAGGAAAGAAGTAGAACATAGACTGCAAGAAAATGAAAAGCTTTTGCAAGCCATCAATTTTGCCTCGTCTGAATTATTAACTAATAATAATTTTAATAATGCTATTGAGAAAATTTTAAAAAATCTAATTGAGAACATTTCTGTTGATAAGATAAATATATTTCAAAATGAGTATTTGCAAGACGGAAGCCCAGTTTTTAGCCATCGATATACTTTTGATAGTTTGAAAAAGAGATATTTTTCTTTCGCATCAAAGCATCAAAAATTATCATATAAAGAACTAGGCTATGAAAGATGGTTTACTAACTTCGTTAATGGAAACTATATTGGGGGGCTAACAAGGAGTTTCCCCGAAATTGAACAAGCACAATTACTACCACAAAATATTGTTTCGGTTTTGTTAGTTCCTATCATGGTTAGTGGTAATTTCTGGGGCTTTATAGGATTTGATGTAGTTAGTCATGAAAAACCATGGAGCAACACTGAAATAGGTTTACTTCAAAATTTCGCCAACAGTTTGGGAGGTGCATTTGAGCGATATGAAGCTGAATCAAAACTAAAAGAAAGCGAAGAGAAATTTAGATTGCTTATTGAATCCGCTTCTGACATTTTCTATTATTGTGATACACGAGGAAAATTTACTTATGTAAACGAAGTTTCAACAAGCATAACTGGATTTTCAAACCAAGAATTGCTAAACATGCGATATCTTGATTTGGTAAGAGATGATTACAAAAAGGAGGTAACCAAAGTTTATTTAGGGAAAAAACAAAATAACAACGATGTACTCTATCATGAATTTCCTATAGTAACCAAAGACAAAAAAGTAAAATGGGTTGGTCAAAATGTGCAATCAATTTTTAAAAATGGAGTACTAGTTGGATACCAAGCCATAGCAAGAGAAATAACGGCCCTTAAAATGGCACAAGATGAAATTATATCAAATAATAATTTCCTTGATTCTATTCTTAATTCTATTCCTAATCCAGTATTTGTTAAAGATAGAAGTCATAAATGGGTAATTGCCAATGAGGCCTACTGTAAATTAATTAGTAAAGAGAAACAAGATATTATTGGAAAAACAGACATTGAGTTTCTTGGTGAGGAAATAGGTAAAAACTATATTACAAAGGACGAAAAACAATTTGTTTCAAAAATTGATGTTATAAACGAAGAGACCTTTTATGATGAAAAAAACCAAACACATATATTATTAATTAAGAAAAGCTGTTTTAAAAATTCAGGAGGCAAATATATTATTGGCGTTATCACGGATATTACAAATATTAAAGAACGTGAAAAACAAATTCTACTTTACAACCAAATTACAGAGAGGATTAGTGATGCCATATCTGTTGCTGATTGGGATGGAAACCTAATTTATGTTAATGAAGCACATGCTAAAAATTTAGGAAGGAAAAAAGAAGAAATTTTAGGTACTACCATGATGCAGATGGAGACACTATTCAAAACCAAAGAAGATTGGCAAAAGCACTTTTTAGATGTTAAAGAAAAATCTGAACTTTTGGTAGAAGGTGAAAATATTAGATCAGATGGTAGCACCTTTCCAATTGAAGCAAATGTAAAATACGCAAATATTGAAGGCCAAGAGCTCATTATTGCTGCCATACGAGATATCACAGAGCGCAAGATGGTACAGCAAAAACTTGAACAAAGCGAAAACCGATTTAGGTCGCTTGTGCAAAACGCCACCGATATAACAACAGTATTATCAAAAGAAGGGAATATCATATATGAAAGTCCCTCATTTTATAGGGTTTTTGGTTATTCTGAAGAAGATACTTTAAATCAAAATATATTCAATTTTGTACATCCTGAAGATGTGCAAAGGGTTATTGCCGAATTTGGTCGAGGCCTTGAAAAAGGGGGTGTATCTGATTTAATTGAATTTAGGTTTAGACATAAAGATGGGCATTATTTAAGTATTGAATCCATTGGAAATAATCTTACCCCAAACAATGAAATTGGTGGAGTGGTTGTTAACTCAAGGGATATTACTGAAAGAAAAAAAGCAGAGCATGAAATCAAATATTTAAAAGATTTTTATGAAAAAATATTGAATAAAATTCCAAGTGACATAGTAGTTTTTGATCACAATCATAGATATTTATTTATAAACGAGATTGCAATAAACGACCCAGAAAAACGTACCTGGGCCATTGGACATGATGATTATGAATACTGCGATCATTATGGAAGAGATAGAAAACTAGCTGATGCGAGAAGAGAGGTTTTTAATACTGCCTATCACTCTAAACAAATATATGAATATGAGGAAAGCTTACCAAGACCTGATGGATCATTTAAATGGATGCTCAGAAGAATGTATCCGATTATTGATGATAATGAATCAGTGACCAATGTTATAGGTTTCGGTATTGATATTACTGAGCGTAAATTAGCAGAAGAAAAACTCAAGGAAAGTGAAGAACGCTTATTACTTGCCACCAATGCCGCCAACTTGGGTATTTGGGATTGGAACTTAAAAGAAAACTCATTGATCTGGGGTAAATCCATGTACAGCATATTTGATATTGAACCTGATAAATTTTCGGGAGATTATGATGCCTTTGAAAAAACCATTCATCCTGATGATAAACAAAAAGTAAACAACGATGTTGAATATGCGATTAACAATTTAGATGGTTATAAGGGTGAGTTTCGAATAATCAATTCTAAAAATGAGGTGAGACATGTTGCGGCCTTTTCAAAATTATTTAAAGACCATCAAAATCAACCATCGAGATTAATTGGCGTTAACTTTGATATTACTGAAAGTAAACTTGCCGAAGAACAAATTTTAAAATACCAACAAGATTTAGAAGAGGCCCAGCATATTGCGAAAGTAGGTGGTTGGGAGATTGATATAAGCCAGCACTCAGTAAAATGGGCTAAGGAAATGTACAATATCTATGAAATTGATGAACCGATAACATTAAGCATTAACGAAGCGTTTAAATATTATACTGAAGAAACAAGAACTCGCTTCTTAGAAAAATTTAAAAACGTTATTGACAAACAAGAAGCATTTGAAATAGAAGGTCAAATCATTACCCAAAAAGGAAATTATGTTGATGTAAGAACCAAGGGTATTCCGGAAAATAGAAACGGCAGATTAATTGTTAGCGGTATCCTTCAAGACATTACGAGTCAGAAGGAAATTGAGCGCAAATTGGTAGAATACACCAATGAACTTGAACGCAAGAACAAAGAGCTTGATCAATTTGCCTACATCGTATCACACGATTTAAAAGCACCATTACGGGGCATCAACAACCTTTCTATGTGGATTGAAGAAGACTTGGATGGTCAAATGAAAGGAGATGTGAAAACAAATTTTGATTTACTGAGAACCCGAGTAAACAGAATGGAATCCCTTATCAATGGTATTTTGGAATATTCAAGAGCAGGTAGGATGAAACCAAATCCAGTTGATATTGACTTGAACTATATGGTGAAGGAGATTGTGGACTCTTTGGCTGTTCCTGAAAAATTCAAAATACATGTTCAAGATGACTTACCTATTATACACAACGAGCGAATAGCTATTGAGCAAGTGTTGACCAATTATATTAGCAATGCCATCAAATACAATTCAAATGAAAATCCTGAGATTTTTGTAAGGTATCAAATAAAAGGGCATATGCATGAATTTTGTGTGGAAGACAATGGTCCTGGAATATCACCCGAGTTTCACGAAAAAGTATTCCAAATATTCCAAACCTTGCAATCACGAGACTCGTTTGAGAGCACTGGGGTAGGATTGGCTATTGTTAAAAAAATAGTGGAGGACAAAGGAGGCCACGTATGGCTAGATTCTGATTTGGGCCAAGGCACTCGCTTCTACTTCTCGTTGCCTGATCATTAATTGTCATTATTTCGTCATTAAGAAAATTACAAATAATATTCATAGCATGATTAAAGTTTATCAAGTATAAACAATCATGCTATGAATATTTTCAATCCTTCAAAAAACAATCTGGATGAGATTGTATTTGAAAACCGCAACAAAATGTATGGTGCATACGCATTGAGAAAAGATGCTGCCAAATACACCAATTTGGGTATGACCTATGCTCTAAGTCCCTTTATTTTATTGTCTTTATTTGCCCTCGTCTATGGTAAAACACATTCAAGCAATACAACACCTACTTTAACAGCTTTGAAAAGTGATGCAAAAAAAATAATAGAATCTGCAGTTGTCAAAATAGAGAACCTTCAGATAGTGCCTGATATAAACTTTGATAAGATAAGTGATGTGATAGATTATAAAAATATCGTTAAGGATAAGGACATCAAAAATGTTATCAAAAAAAGCAATAACGTTACACCTATAAGCTCTCAAATTATACAACACACTTCAGGTATCTTGAACGGAGGGATTGGCAATTTGCCAACCATTGAAAAAGGAGGAAATGGCATAGGCAAAGCAGGAAATTTCCCAACCCTAAAAGCTCCTGAAAAACCATTTGACATAGTTGAAACCATGCCTGAATTCCCAGGTGGTATGCAGGCCATGTATAACTATATAACCAACAATTTGCAATATCCTAAATTAGCCAAAGAAAGCAACCGAACAGGCAGGGTCATGTTATCGTTTGTGGTGAATGCAGATGGTAGCATAAGTGATATCAATATCATGCAAGGCATAGGATTTGGCTGCGATGATGAAGCCATGAGGGTGATAAGCGAAATGCCCACTTGGAAACCAGGTATACAAAATGGAACTCAAGTACCCGTAAGATTAATTTTGCCCATTAATTTCACACAAGAATAAACAGAAAGAGAAAAAGAAAACATCCATTCAATTAAACCCAAAGCCCTTTTGCTAAGCAGAAGGGCTTTTCTATTTACTTAGATTCAAGGCGAAATTTTAAATGTCATTTGGCAACAACCGACCTCAGTTGAAATTAGATTTTGATTGTAGACAAAATCAAGAACAAATCTTATCCTATGCAAAAAACGACCTCCCTTTTAATGCTTGAATAAGCGTATACAAAGCAAGCAATGCATATAGTGCAGCTATGAAAATAGTAAGCTTGGTATTTTTAAGAAGGTAAAATGCAATCAGGGGTAATACTTGCAGGGCATGCATGCCTATAAAATGAGCAATACGCAGGTCGCCAAACTTTTTACTCCAATTAAAAACAGGAATACCTAGAGAATCGTCTGAACCACCTACCGAATGTGACATCCTAGCTCCCATAGCAAAACCTTCAAAAGCGAAGACTACGAATAAAATTAAACCCAGTCTTATGGCCCAGATATAATAGACAGGCAAGTTTGGAAATGGATTGACACTAAAAAGAAATGCCACATAAGCCGTGTAAAGGGTGGCAATGGTTGCAGCAATGGCCATTAATGAAAACAAAAAACTCGCGATGGTTGTAACAATATTGAAATGAGATAATTCGTTTCTTGCTGCTCTAAAAGCAATATAGGCCACTTCAAAACCTAGGGTAATGATGATGGTCCAATTGAATAATTTGGTATCAAAATTTGGCAAATAATAGCAATACCAAAGCATAGACCAACAATATAGATTTGTGGACATGGCAAATTTAAAGGACTTGAACCATGCATTGACCCCGTTTATCATATTGGATGTGGTGTAAGCCAATATAAGAAATACGATTGCAGCTATCAAATTAGCAAGACCAAAATAGAAAAGCCCTTCGTTTCTATATTTTAACTCAGTTATAAACTCCATCAGATACAAAGCTATTCAAATATTGGATATGCGAAAATGTTGTTAGTTTCTTGTTGGGAAGCGATTCGAGAGTCGGGTGGGAACACCCGACCTCACGGATAGATTTAGAATGTATTTTACTCAGCCAATTGCTGCATTTTATTAAGCTCTTTATACATGCCCTCTTGGTTGATTAACTCATTGTGGGTGCCTTGTTGTACAATTCTTCCTTTGTCTAACACCACTATCAAATCGGCATTTTGTATGGTACTTAAACGATGTGCAATCACAATGGTGGTACGGTTTTTCATTACATTGGCCAAAGCTTCTTGCACCACACGCTCACTACCTGTATCAAGTGCTGAAGTAGCTTCATCTAAAATCAAAATATCAGGGTTGGTATTTACTGCACGTGCTATGCTAATCCTTTGTCTTTGTCCACCGCTCAGTTTATTACCACTATCGCCAATATTGGTTTGGTAGCCATTATCAGTATCCATAATAAATTGGTGGGCATTGGCTGTCTTGGCTGCCAATTCTATTTGCTCTTGACCAACATTCAATTTACCAAAGGCAATGTTGTTATAAATGGTGTCGTTAAACAAAATAGATTCTTGAGTCACGATTCCCATTAAGCTGCGTAATTCGAGGATTTTGTATTCTTTAATGTTTATACCATCAATCATTACCTCCCCTTCAATAGGGTCGTAGAAACGAGGAACTAAATCACTCAAAGTAGATTTACCACTTCCTGAAGGTCCCACCAAAGCAATGGTTTTGCCTTTCTCAATAGTCAGGTTGATATTCTTTAAAACATACTCATCGGCATATTTAAAACTAACATTTTTAAATTCGATGTTCTTGTTAAAATGTTGGATAGAGATTGGATTTTCAACATGGGTAATTACCTCTTCACTTTGAAGCACTTCTTCAATTCTGTTTAACGAAGCCCTACCTTTTTGCATAGAACTGTAAGCCGTTGAAAAAGCTTTTGAAGGTGACAACAATTGAGAGAATATACCGATATACCCAATGAATATTTCAGCATCAATATTCGAATCACCATTGATAACCATCTTGCCACCAATCCATAAAATAAGGGCTAACATACCCACACTGATGGTTTCGCTGATAGGCGATGCACCGTCACCTGTGCGGTTTGAGGCGATGTTGATGCGTGTATATTGCTCATTATATTTTTTGAAGCGAGCCATAAAAAACTCTTGCGAGTTGAATGCTTTAATAACACGCACACCCATCAAGGTCTCTTCAAAAAGAGATACCAACTCTCCAAATTTGCTTTGTCCACGTTGAGATAATTTCTTTAATATTCTTCCTACCCTACCTAAAAATAAAGCAGAAACTGGAAGCGATAAAAATACAATTAAAGTAAGCATGGGGCTCATCCAAATGAGCATGCTTAGGTAAAACACAATGGTTAAAGGCTCTTTAAACAAAGCCTCCAATGAACTCATGATAGCCACCTCTACTTGCATGATATCACTTGTCATGCGACTAATCAAATCGCCTTTTTTCTCTTCACTAAAATAAGACAAAGGCAAAATGATAATGTGCTGATAAAGTTTTTCTCTTAAATCACTCACCACATAGTTGCGCAATGGAACCATGAAATAGAGAGCCAAATAGCGGAATAAATTCTTCAATAAAATCATAAATACCACCATACCACAAATGTATAAGAGAGCAGTTTCAGCGCCCTCTGTTTGTATCACTCCTGAGATGTAGTATGAGAAGTAATTCTTAACTGAATCGAAGCTAAGCGTCAATTCTGGCTTTACATATACAAGTTTGGTTTTATCAAAAAGCAATCCCAAGAAAGGAATAATCAAAGTGATAGAAAACAAACCAAATATGATAGAGAGAATATTACATAAAACATTTAAAGCTGCAAGGGCTTTGTAGGGCTTTGCATATTTTAAAAATTGAAGGTATCCTTTCATTATTGCGCTAAATAAGCTACGAATATAAAAATTATGATGGTATGATTAGAAATTAAGCAGCTATGTGATTAGCTAAGTTTCAACTTACGTTTTAAACCTTTAAGTTCTTTATCGTTTAGGTGTCTCCAATGACCTCTGTCAAGTCCACTGCGGGTAATATCAGCATAAGAAATTCTATCTAGCTTATCTACTACATAACCCATGGCTTCAAACATTCTATGGATAATGCGATTTCTACCGCTATGAATTTCAATTCCTACTACAGTTTTATCATTTGGATTTGGGATAGCTACACCATCTGGTTGGATATGTCCATCTTCTAAATCAACGCCATTGTTAACCAAGTTAAACAAATCTGTTTTTTTGAAGGCTTTGTTTAAAGTTGCTTTGTATACTTTTTTCACCTCATATTTAGGGTGCATCAACCTTTGGGCAAGTTCACCATCATTGGTCAAAAGCAAAACACCAGTTGTGTTTCTATCCAATCTACCAACAGGGTAAATACGCTCCTTCATTTGTCCTTCAAATATGTCCATAACGGTATTTCTACCCTCAGGATCATCATTGGTGGTGATTGCGTCTTTTGGTTTATTTAAAAGGATATATACTTTTTGCTCAATGGAAAGTCTTTGACCATTGTATCTAACATCATCATTAGGCTCCACTTTGTAACCCATTTCGGTTACCACTTTGCCATTTACCGAAACCAATCCTGCACCAATCAAATCATCCGCTTCGCGTCTTGAAGCCACACCCGCATTGCTTAAATAGCGGTTCAA
Organism: Bacteroidia bacterium; assembly: GCA_040403075.1. GTDB lineage: Bacteria > Bacteroidota > Bacteroidia > UKL13-3 > UKL13-3 > RGVD01. Next base: position 11,357 of record JBBALJ010000008.1, on the reverse strand, counting down.
CCTCAATTCTCCACCCAAGCTCAAATCTTCTTTTTCAGTTCTTTTGCTCTTGTCGTTTTTAACTTCTCTGTCCTTTCCCTTCGATTCACGTTTGTCGTCAAACTTACTTGTGCGTGGTTTAGAATCTTTAGAATCAAATTTTGATGTTCTGGTAGCTTTGGTAAAAGGTCTGTCTGAATATGATTTTTTGTCATCATCGGCAGCTCTGCTGAATTTACTTCTTGAAGCAGGCTTTTCATCACGTTTGCTAAATTTGCCTGTGGTTGATTTTTTGTATTTGTTCACGCTTGATGAGTCTTTGTCATCAAATCTCGAAGGCTTGTCATCGCGCTTAGCAAATCTTAATTTACCTTCGCTTAGCGATTTACCAAACTTTCTACTTCCACCTTTGTCTTTATCATCAAACTTACGGAAGCTTGTTCCAGTGTTTTCAGATTTAGCGCCACGGCTATAAGTCGATTTTTTTTCTCTATCTGCGCCAAACCTTGGTTTGTCATCGCTTTTAGCAAATCTGCCTCTTTCAGTTGCTGGTTTTTTGTATCTATTTTCGCTTGATGAAGATTTATCATCAAATTTAGATGCTCTGGTCTTTGGTCTATCGCTATCAAATGATTTTGTGCGACTTACTGGCTTTTTAAATTCTCTTTCTCCTCCAAAATCTCCACTATCAGACTTGTTAAATCGGCTGCTGCCGCTAGTTTTTTTTGCAGGTGTTCTTTTGCCAAAACGGCTTGAAGGTGATGAAGATTTGCTACTGTTTGCACGTGTTTGATTAGGTGCATCTGAGCCAAATTTTCCCTTGTTGTTATTTTTTCGTTGCATAATACTTGCAACAAAGGTACTTTGCATTTTTGTAAATCAATAATATAAGTTTAAGATGTCGCATCTTCCCTTACATATTCGCATCATTCAAATTGTGGTAAAAAGCGTTATTGGCCTAATTTCTTTAGGTCTTTTCTACTTTTTGCTGTGTTTGATTTTGCCTTTAATGACCATAAACAACGACAGACTCATTAGAACCACGGGCATTTTGATGTATGTGGGGGGTGATGGCATGCACACTGATATCATCCTGCCTACAAAAAATGAAATCTGCAACTGGACCGATTATATCAATAATGATGATTTTGGAGGCGAAATAGAAAAAGCCCAATTTATTAGCTTTGGCTTTGCTGAAAAGGATTTTTACTTACAAAACCATAGTTGGCAGGTGATGAATTATGGCACCACCATCAAATCTGGTTTGGGCTTAGGTTCGGGCATTATGCATGTGGGCCTGGAAGGTGAATACCCTTTTAAAAGAAGGTTTTGCAGAAAAATATACTTGAGCAAGGAACAATATTCCAAACTGGTATCATTTATTAAATCTAGCTTCAAACAAAATGATGGCAGCAAACTTATCCCGCTTGCTTTGGGCTCCTATAGAGGTGCTGAAAGAATATATGATTCTTCAAAATCGTTTAACCTCCTACACACTTGCAATACCTGGACCAATGATTGTTTGAAAACCATTAGCTTCAAAACAGGCAAGTGGACTGCCCTAGAACAAGGCATTCGTGATCAGTTTGTTTATTAAATCTTGTTTATAATTATTGCGTTTTTATTGCGTCATGGCGAGGCACGAAGCCATCTGATTTATTGAAAGATTGCTACATCCGGATTATCGTGATCCGCAAAGACGTTCAATTTTGAAAGAAGTCTATTACTTTTGACATAAAAAAGGCTGCCCCTGCGAGACAGCCTTTAGAAATAATTTAAAAATATTTTTTACAACCTTGTTATGGTATAGGTTCTTCCTCCAATACTAACAGTAACTGTTCCATCGCATTCACCACTTCCATAGTCTATGGTTCTTGTCAATTTACCTTCCGGTTTCATTTCTATCACACCCGCTGTAATTCTGCGCTTATCGCAGCTTAAGTCTACCGTTAAAGGAGTAGTTATGGTACAAGTATAGTTAAGGCCTTTTTTGTTAATACCTGTAGTTGTTCCAGTAACTTGGTATTTGTCGTCATTCCATACAGTTGGAGTGCTTTCACCGGCCATCCATGTTCTGGTGCGTATGGATTGCCACTCGATGGTTGAACCATTTGCCAATGCCACTGTTGCATTTACGTTTATATTCCAATACATATGACCATTCACATCACGGCCCATGTTTTGAATGGTTTTGGTGCTGCTATTATCAACCGAATTGCCATTTTGTACAAAGTTTTCGAAAGCAATGCTTTTGGTTGTTCCCTGGTCGCGGAATTTGCCTGTCCAAGTAACCAATATTTTACCACTTCTCATTTTGCCATCATCACATAAGGTGCCAGTTCCATAGTCAACCGTCATTTTGCGTGTTGAGTTTAGGGTATCCATTGTAATAATAGGACCTGCTTTTTTCAAGCCATTGCTATTGGCTGCATTGTCAACTTGGGTAGCCACTTGGTCAAAATCGTTTTCCAATGCATTTTGGTTTTGGCTCGTTTGTGTATCTGTGTCGGTTTCTTCAGATGATTTCTTTTTACATCCTGTAACGCTAAGCGATAGGGCCAATGCCGCTATAAGGCTTAATTGAAGTAACTTTTTCATATTTTTATTATTTTAGTAATGTTATGATGTAACTTGAATACAAAGGTTTAATTCAGAGAAACAAATATATAAAATTATCTGATTATCAATTACCTAAACTTCTTAATGATTTCAATAGTATGATAAAATCCTTTTCGATGGAGTAATCCTTGGCATATAAAAAGTTTAATTTTTGTATGCTGATTTCATTTAAAATCCTGTTGTTTTTATCCAAAGGACTCAATACACCTTCTTTTATGCGAGGTAATAATTTCACATTTTCGCTTTTGGCATAACCCACCCAAGTCTTACGGCCTAAGATTACCTGAAACCAATTGCTAAAGAAATGAAAAGGATTCTTTTGAAACAGCAGCAAAATAGGCGAAAGCCCTAAAGCCAAGATGCTAAAGGCAACATCAAATACGCGTTTTTTCTGTTGTTCAAAAGGTTTGTTCAACAACAGGTTTATTTCGATGGTATAAAAATCACCCGGAGCATTTTTGCTATTACTACCTATAATAAACAAACTTTCTTCAGGCACTATCTTAAACATGATATCAGGGCGACCAATCTTACCCATCCACTCGATAATATGGGATATGGATAAATCTTTACTACAAAATATGATTTCCTCTATTCGATAGATTTCGACCAAATCAGCCAATTGCTGAATGTTTCCTAAGAAATGATGATCATCCGCAGAGCTATCATCAATGCCAACAAAACCAATGTATTCGCTTTGGCTCTTGCTTTTAACCAATAAATCTTGCACGCGACTCACCTCATCAATATTTCCCACAATAATGGTTTTCAATTCACCCCCAAGGCTCAAACTCAATTTTTTATTACTTAAGAAATAAATGAGCAGGCGGTCTAAATAGCTTACCAATACGGCCACAGAAGCCCCAAGCACTATCAAGGCTCTTGAAAAACGATAGGCATCATCCACAAAAGCATAAAAGACTGCAATGGCAACGGTGCCCGCTGTTACACCCTTCAAAACACTCAAGAAAGTTTTTCGTTTATGATACGCACCTGCAACAAAAAGACCAAACATCCAAAGTAAGGTATACACGATTCCATTCAACCATACGGCCTCTTTTGGATAAGCCGTTTGACTTTCATATCTGTACTCGCTCCAATAGTTTTTGATAAGCAAAAAAGCAGAAAGAATAAAAACAAAATCAAGCGTTGGTAACAAAGTTTTTCGCACAAAACCCAATACCACTGCAGCCATAGCCCTTACATAAATTGCAAAATTGATAAGCAAACTAAATGTTCTTGCATGCTTTTGACTATAATGCTTTTTAGCAAAAATAATCATGGCACGATAGAAGGTGAACACATAGTTTACACTCGTTCTTTTAGTGCTTTCACCCTTATAATGTATGATGGTGGTGTGAGGGAAATAATAATTTTTAAAGCCTGCTTTGGTAATGCGATAGCTCAAATCAATATCTTCGCCATACATAAAATAGTCTTCGTCTAAAAGACCAATTTTATCAAGCAAACTCTTACGAAGCAGCATAAACGCACCCGCCAACACTTCTACTGAATGCACCTCATTGCGGTCAAGAAAACCTAAATGGTATTTTCCAAATTTCCGTGATTTAGGAAAAAGCGTGGCTAGTCCAAAAATTTTATAAAAAGCTACATCTGGAGTGGGTAATCCCCTTTTAGATTCTGGTAAAAACTTACCCGCACCATCTATCATTTTCACTCCCAATCCGCCCGCATCAGGAGTATTATCCATAAAATCACAAACCTTTTTAAAACAATCTTCCTCTACTACCGTATCTGGGTTTAAGAGCAAAACATAATCGCCTTTGGCTTGTTGTATGGCTTGGTTATTGGCTTTACTAAAGCCTGTATTCTCTTTGTTATCAATAAGAATGACTTCTGGAAATTTATGGCGCACCATATCGCAACTGCCATCCACAGAGTTATTATCAACTACAAAAACTTCAGCATCCAAACCTTGGCAGGCCTTGCGAACACTATGAAGCGCTTGCTCCAAAAAGTATTTTACATTGTAGTTTACTATGACAACCGAAAGTTTCATCCTTAAAGCGCGAATATATAAATTTAGGCTGTTATTGCATGATGGCTTTAGGTTAAAGCGATGTAAAGGCTACAGCTTAGTAAATAATGGAGCTTATTAACTTGAGTATTACAGTAATTGACCTGAATCAAACCCTGCCCTTGCAAGTAAACAAATTATTATATCCATAAGGCGAATAGATTTTAAATCGAAAGCATTGTATTATTGCAGCAAATGAGGAGAATAGTTTTGCTCTCAATATGTATAGGTGTTTTTTGTTGCAATGGCTTTGCACAGAAAGACAGCAATTATATTGTTCAATTCGAAAGACCTTATAATGTTCAGTTTAACACTTGGGTAAATAATTTCGACTTTTTCATCAACCCACCAAGATTTACGAATTCGCAACAATTGTTGCAACTATCTCCCAACTCAAGTTGGCAAACAGGTTTGTCTTTAGGGCTCAAATATGTGACAGTAGCTTTCGGTGTGCAGGTTCCCTATACTAACCGAGATGAAAAGACTTTTGGGCGAACACGCTTTTATGATTTCTCATTTAGTTATTATCAATCTCGTTCGGGAGGTGAGGTTTATTCACGCTCATTTAGCGGCATATACAGAAGTACGGGAGGTTTTGATACGAGTATTTCAAAGCTACCTGATGCCAATATTCAAATGCATGGATTGACATTGTATTACAATTTTAATCATCGTAAATTTTCTTACCGCAGTGCCTTAAGTATGGCTGAGTTTCAAAAGAAATCTTCAGGGGCATTTTTGTTGATGATGAACCTAGGATACAGAAAAATAGATGCACCTCAACCCCTTATTCCAACTGATATTGATGTGGTTAAAAACTATGGCGAGCTCACGGGTATGAGAAGTTTAAGTATGACCCATTTAAATGTAAGGCCAGGGTATGCTTACAATTTCTGTTTAAAGGGTGGTACTTGGTTTGTTTCTCCATCTGCATTTGCTGGACTTGGTTTGGCGTCTTATCATATCAAAAGTAATGCAGAGAATAGTGGAGGAATAAGTCCAGAGTTTGATACACATGCTAAGTTGTCGATAGGTAGAAATGGCCAACAATATTTCTTTAATGTATTTGCCACTTATGATGCGAATTTGAATATGTTTGGCTATCCAAATTTTGTTGCCTTTCAATCCACTAGCATTGGATTTAATGCAGGTTTTCGTTTTCATAAATTAATTCCTGCAATCAAATGGCTTTAATCAATAGGGTTTGCATATTTTTTGTCCTTTGTTTGATGGGCATAACTCAAGTTCATGCACAAAATAAGGGTAAGCTCGAGAAGTTTTTGGATAAGATATATGACAAGGTAGAAGGAGACACAAGTAAACCCAATAAAAAGTACTTTGTTGCTTTGCCGATTTGGGGTCTTTATCCTGAAACTGGTTGGAGATTGGGATTAAGTTTGGTGTATTTATTTCATACCAAAAAGGATGCTGTGACTCGCCCCTCACTGTTTAGATTGAATGGGCAATACACCCAAAACCACCAAAGTAGTATAAAACCTTATTTTGATATTTTTACCAATCGAAATAAGTTCAACTTTAAAGGTTCATACACGTATACCAAATTTATTGAAAACTACTGGGGCATTGGTAATACACAAACGGATGCCAGTAAAGAGTTGTATGATTTTACTTTAAATAGATTGCAACTTCGAGGTACATATCAAGTATACAAAAATGTATATGCTGGTATTAACCTTGAAACAGATAAAATGAGCGATTTGGGCTTTGTTGATGGCAGTGCATTAAAAGCTTCAAATATCATTGGGGTAAATAATAGCTTCACGGCTGGTGCAGGTTTTGTGTTAAGTTTTGATAACCGCGATCATATCTATTATCCGCTGCATGGTCATTTAATTGATATCAGTACCTTATTTAATAGCCAAGCCATCGGAAGCAAATATGAGTACAATAACTTAAGTATTGATGCTCGAACCTATGTTCAACTATGGAATTACAATGTTTTAGCACTACAAGCATTTGGTAATTTTAATGAGGGAAATATTCCATTCAGGCAAATGGGAACGATTGGCAGTGACATGTATATGCGCGGTTATTATAATGGTCGTTTTAGAGATAATCATGCGGCTGCGCTGCAGGCCGAATTGCGTAAGCAAGTATGGGGTCCTATTTCAATGGTATTTTTTGCTGGGGTGGGTAACGTTGGAAATACCTTAGGTAATTTATTTGAACATATTAAGCCCAATTATGGTATTGGTATAAGAGGGATAGCTATGCGCAAAGAACGCATCAACCTTAGAATTGATTATGGACGAGGTGAAAATGGCATACAAGGTATGTATTTTACTTTAGGTGAGGCGTTTTAGTTCTTACAAGCTCTCTATCATAGCCTTCATAATTTGTGTCATTGTTTTCTCGGCTTTCATAGCCACATTTTGCACATCTTCATGGGTTACTTCCACAATTTTTCCTTCAACACCTAAGTCGGTTATAATGCTCATGGCAAAACAATTTATACCCATGTGCCGTGCCACAATTATTTCTGGAACAGTACTCATGCCTACTGCATCAGCACCTAATATCCTTACCATTCGGTATTCTGCAGGGGTTTCAAATGTTGGTCCCGACATGCCAAGGTATACGCCTTCTTGAAGTTTCACATTTAGTTTCAGAGCAATTTCTTTTGCCTTATTAATTAGTTTTTTATCATAAGCTTCGCTCAAATCAGGAAAACGAACACCTAATAATTTTTCATTTTTTCCTGTAAGTGGATGTGCTGGAAAGAAATTAATATGGTCGTTAATTATCATCAAGTCGCCAATTTCGAAATTAGGGTTTACACCTCCCGATGCATTGGAAACAAAGAGCCTTGAAACACCTAACATTTTCATAACCCTTACAGGAAATGTTACCTCTTGCATATTATAACCCTCGTAATAATGAAATCGACCTTGCATAGCCACCACATTTTTGCCACCCAATTCTCCAAAAATTAATTTGCCTGAATGACCTTCAACTGTGCTTATAGGAAAATTGGGAATGTCTTTGTAATCGATGATATCACAAATATGGATTTCATCTACTAAGCCACCTAAACCCGTGCCCAGTATGATACCAATTTCAGGTTTGATTTTGGTTTTGCTTGTGATGTAACTGCCAGCTTGATTGATTTTTTCTAACATGTCATTGCCAATTAATTGAATGTGTACTTCATTGAAAGGCAAATTTTAATAAAAATGTAGAGCTATTTTACGACACTCGTCATGTTTTGATAAACTGCCGTCAGGCGATTATTTGGCTCAAGCGTTGAAAGGCGTCAGACGGCTATGAATGACAAAAATTAAGGTTTCATCACCTTAAATCCATCCACTAAACTATCTCCTCTAAGTTGACAATTTTCGAGCATATAATAGGAACATGGAAAACTTGTCCAACAAGTGCTGTTTTGTTTCGTTATGTATAAAGTATTTCCGCTTGAAAGCATGGTATCCAATTTGTAAACAGGATAGGCCTTTGGATAGAGCATTGAGCTAGATAAACTTCCTTCATTTTTCAACAATAAGATTTTAGGGACCACTCCAATTATTGATACAAGAAGCATTGCCATCATCATCCATTTACTGATTAAGTTGATTTTTTGATGAAATAAATAGGCCAAACCCAAAGCAAGCAATACAACGATGTAACCATAAGCATATCGTATATGGGGGCCATTTGAAAAACAAAAAACAATTCCCATAAAACTTATTATGGCAAGGCTTAATATGGTTTTTTGTTTTTCTTTTTTGAAAACACATGAAACAACAAATGCCAAAGTTGAAAATAGACTTAAAGCAAGTAATCCCTTGTTGAAAAGATCAAGTTTTTCAATCCATAGTGGAAGCCACTCAATTAAGCTCATTTTAGCAGTAATCTGAATATCTTGAAAGGGAACTTTGCCCCATTGTTTAATGCTGAATCGCTCCATATCGAGCACTTCTTTTGGCATTTTCCAATCGAAAGAAAAAAAATCCAAACTGCTAACAGGGTAACATATCCAGCCTGTTATAATCACATTTCCAACAAGCCAAATACCTAGGGTAAAAGAGGCGATTATTGAATATCCAAGCCAATATTTTTTAGAATTACCATCTTTCAAAAGCTCTATAAATGATAATAATGCCAAGCCTAATAAAAGAACAGAGTTAAGTTTGATTGTTATGGCAAATAGAGCAAGTAAAATAATGATATGTAAGTAGATTTTATCTTTATTGAAATTGTAACTCAGGTATAAATAACCGCAAACAAAAATCAAATTGGTAATAGCATAATCAGGTGTAACACTTCCCACAAAGGCAGTTTTGGTAGACACCGCCACAAAACCTGCTAATACCCAACCAAACATTTTTAGCATTTTATTTTCGCTTTCATTATTAATTAGAAATGTGAACACCAATATGAACATAAATGCATTCAGCACGTAGATGGAATGAGAGGCGTTTCCAAAAAGGGCTTGGATATTAAACCACCAATTGTTATTAGCCAGTGGTCGGTTAAAATTGCCTAAACCTAAAACATTTCTGTATTGTTCAGCCCACTTGAGTGCTTGTAAATGATAGTCTGCAATGTCGCCTGTACCTGGTCTTGAGCAAATACTTAAAACAGCAATGATAAGGCTTACTAGATATGGGAATTTATGGGCCTTAAAGACCTCCATTAAGTGCATCGTAGCTTCTTTAAATATACTTGGCTGGAACATAAAACCACTTGCCAATGCACTTAAACTTATAAGGTAAAATGAGGAAGCATTGATAGGATAACACAAATGCAGGACAGAACAAATAAAAGCCAAAATAGCCAAACCCATCAATTGATAAAGGCTTACATGAACTTTAAAAGAATCGGTTTTACTTACCAATAAATAGTGAAACCTATGAAGTCCCATGTAACCAACATAATAGCTAATTATGAAGGCTTGAAGTATAAGAAGGGTGGCAATCAGCATGCTTTTACTTTAAATAAATTCGTAACCAATATCTCTTCTATAATACTTCCCTTCGTAGTCAATTTTTTCTGCAGCTTTCATGGATAAAGCAACAGCTTCTTGAATGGTATCGGCCAGGCTGGTAATGGCCAATACCCTACCTCCATTGGTTTCAACCTCATTGTTGTCATTTAGTTTGGTACCCGCATGAAAGAGCAAAGAATCATTTACACCCTCAAAACCTGTCATCACTTTGCCTTTTGCATAATCACCAGGATATCCTGCTGATACCAGCATCACTGTGGCAGCATTTTGATTGCTTATTTCCAATTGTATTTCTTTTAATCTGCCTTCAGCGCTTGCTATCATCAATTCAGCTAAATCGGTTTTTATTCTTGGTAGCACAGCCTCAGTTTCAGGATCGCCCATGCGGCTGTTATATTCGATTACCCATGGTTCATCACCCACCTTCATCAATCCAATAAATATGAAACCTACATATTTAATGCCTTCTTGTTTTAAACCTTCAATTGTTGGTTTGATAATGCGGCTTTCCACTTTTTCAATGAATTTGTCATCTGCAAAAGGAACGGGCGAAATGGCTCCCATACCACCTGTATTCAAGCCTTTATCACCCTCTCCAATTCTTTTATAATCTTTAGCAGATGGTAAAATTTTATATGAATTTCCATCAGATAGCACAAAAACAGATAGTTCAATTCCATCTAAAAATGCTTCAACTACTACTTTTTTGCTGGCATCACCAAACTTGCTTTGGCGAATCATTTGCTCCAATTCTGATTCTGCTTCAGAATGTGTTTGGCAGATAAGGACTCCTTTTCCTGCAGCCAATCCATCTGCTTTTAATACTATTGGTAGACTATGTTGTTTCACATAATCTAAACCCTCTTGCAAATTGTCGGCAGTGAAGGTTTTATAGGCTGCGGTAGGTACATTGTATTTTGCCATAAAGGCTTTGCTCCAATCTTTGCTGCCCTCCATGGCTGCACCTGCTTGGTCTGGACCAACAAGTTTGATATGTTTTACTTTTTCGCTAGTTTCAAAATAATTGCGCATTCCCTTCACCAATGGTTCTTCGGGACCTACTATTAATAATTCGATGTTTTTTTCGATACAGAATTCGGCCACTTTATCAAAATGCAGAGGGTTGATGGCAACATTTGTTCCGCATTCTGCCGTGCCTGCATTTCCCGGCATTATATATAAGTGGCTGCATAACTTACTTTTACTTAAATAATATGAAAATGCATGCTCGCGCCCACCTGAACCTATTAAGAGAATATTCATGTGGCGAATATAATACCAATATCAGAATGTTTTAGAGACTTTGTCTTGCTAAAATTTCCAATGCTTAAGTCCTTAAGTCCTTGGTTTGTGCCCCCATAAACCAAATCTACTTTAATAATAGGTAAGATTGATGCGTATAGATATTTTGAACCAAAATCTATTATATCAATAGTTTGACTTTCGCTGCCTTAACATGTCATATATCAGAATTTTTAGATACTGTATTTATTCAATCCTTTTAAGGTGAAACTTATTTTAACAATCCGCCCCAGATGATACGATATACTATGAATTTATTTTGTTTGATTTTGAAGGCCACAACCCACTTTTGAATTGTAATACACGAGTAGCCCAATTCGGCTAAAATGACATCATTACATTTAGCATATTCAACGTTTTCTAATGCATATTTATTAATGATAGATTCGAATTTTAAGGCAAATCTCTTACCACTTCCTAAAGTGTTTTTACTTTCAATAAAATTCACAATGT
>JBBALJ010000007.1:34759-65734 GCA_040403075.1 Bacteroidia bacterium | reverse complement strand
AATGAAGTATTTTTACATCGAAGGTAAGTGTTGCACTTATCAGTTGAACACAGCAGATAATAAAACGCGAATAGTATGTTCTCAACTCCGATATGACAGACTCCGCTCAAAATGACAGACTCAGAAATGAAAAAATATCTATAAATTATTCCTCACTGCTATTCTTCATTTGCATCAAAATTGAATAGGCGTTTTTGAGTACCAGTTTCTGTGTTTTTAAATCCACATTTTCTTCAGCAATGATTTCTTGAAAACCATTTTCACTTATACCTAATTTCACTTTGCAAAGCTCATAATTTCCATGGCCTTTATCTTCAAAAACATAATGATTATTTTGCCATCTTAACACTGCATCATTGGGCACTGCCAAAGCGTTTTGAGATTTTACTTCTACTTGTGCATTCATATACATGCCTGGCAAAAGTGTTTTATCATATTTTTCAAAATGGCAATGCACTTCAGCAGCTCTGTTTTCATTAAGGTTTTGACTTATGAGGATGATTTCCGCCTCGTGCGTTTCTTCTGGTTTATCATTGTTAAAAGCTATTACTTTTTGTCCAATACTAAGTTTAGCCACATCTTTTTCAAAAACCATTAAATTTAGGTGAATGTCTTCAGGGTTTACCAATTCAAACAACACATCAGTAGGGGAGGTATATCTGCCAATATTCACATTCACTTTAGACACAAAACCATTGATAGGCGAATACAAATTAACACTTCTTGAAATTGAATTTGCACTCAATGTATTTGGATTAATGCTTATCAGCATTAGTTTTTCACTTAAGGAACGAAGCAGTATTCTTTGGTTTTCTACTTCTGCTTTGGCTTGCTGATACACCTTGTCACTGCTGGCTTTGCTAGCATTTAATTCTTTTTGACGGTTGTATTCAGCTTCAATAAACTCCAATTTAGATTTTGCCATCAAATAGTCTTGTTGTAATTGAATAAACTGAGCATCTTCAAGCACAGCTAATACCTCACCTTTATTTACATGTAATCCCGGCAAAAGTTTGGTTGACTTTAAATAACCACCTAATGGAAAGCTAACACTCACCATGTTTTGAGGTGGTACTTCAATCACACCGTTTAGTTTCACAATGCTTGAAATGCTTCTGCTTTCAGCCATGCCACTTTCAATGGCTGCGTTTTTTACTTGCTGTGGGCTTAATTGAACGGCTGTTAACTCAGCCTGCGTCTCTGCCTTTTTTTCTTCAGTTTTAGGTGCACCACAAGATGCTAAAAACAATAAGCTTATAATGATATAATTTTTCATTTTAGTTATTTCCTATTAATTTGTCTAAGTTGATTTTTGATTGATTTAAGTTTTGCAAGGCATTCAAATATTCACTTTGGATGCCTATGCTTTGATTGAGTAACATGGTGTATTGAAGGTAATCAATATCTCCATTGTTGAATTGTAGATTGGCTGTATTGGCAATGGTTTTGGCATGAATCAAACCCTGTGAATTGTAATAGTCAAAACTACTTTGGTATTTCTTTACTTGCTCATGCATCACCAACACATCTGTTTTTAGTTTTTGCTGAGTCATATTGAAATCATTTAGAGCCTTTACATATTGCAATTTTGTAGCTCCAATTCTTGATGATTGAGATCCAAAGAACAAAGGGATACCAAGGCCTACCATGAAAGATGAAAAACGCTTGTCGCTATTAAAATAGGTATCTTTTCCATCAATGTTTTGCAAGCCAATAATGGTCATGTTATTATAGCCGAACATCAAGTCGGGGAGGAGCTTGTTTCGCTCTGTTTTCCATCTGTATTTATTGGCATTTAAGTAGTGAAGCTCCGATAATAAAAGAGGATGCTGACTCAAATTTGAAGTATCAGCATTTGAAATAAACTTATACAAATCGCTTGAAGCTAATGGCTTGTATTGTGCTTTGTCATTCAATAATTGGTTAAAATGTTTGAGGGCAATTTCAATATCACTGTTCAACATTTTTAATTGGTTGTTGATTTGTTGGCGTTGGCTTTCAGCAGTGGTCTTTTCAAGGATATTACTTTCACCAAGTTTCAATTTCAATTGGGCTTTCTGCTCAAATAAGGCGTATAAACTATCAGCATATTGCAATAATTTTTGTTTTTGCTTTAAAACCAAAATCTCATAAAACAACATTTTTATTTCTGCATTTACCTCTAATTTACTCAACTTGGTTTGAGCCTTTGAAGCTAAATATGATTCAGATAAACTTTTCTTGTGAGCTACATAAACGGTTGGAAAAGCAAAGTTTTGTGATAAGCCAATTCTATTGTCATTGTATAGGGTGTTTATCTGCCCATATTCAAAACTTGCATTTGTTTTTGGTGCGTCAAACCAAGTCTTTTTTAAGCTTTCATTGCTTTGTTCATTTAACACAGCACCTTGTATCTGGTAATTATTCTTTTCAGCAATAGTCAATGCTTGTTCTAAGCTAATTGACTGATTGGTTGTTTGAGCGAAGTTGGTAGAACTTAATAATAGTAATGATATAAGTAATACAAGAGGCCTAATACTCACTTTGGTTTTCTTATTCTTGTTTTCAAACATCACATACAATACTGGCAATACCAATAAGGTTAATAGAGTGGCTGAGATTAATCCGCCCATTACAACGGTTGCCAAAGGTCTTTGAACTTCTGCTCCTGCACCATTGCTTAGTGCCATAGGCAAGAATCCTAATGAAGCCACAGCTGCAGTCATCAATACAGGTCTTAATCTAATTTTAGTGCCAGTAAATACAATATCAATCACATCTTCCATACCTTCTTTATTAAGACGATTGAATTCAGAGATTAACACAATACCATTTAAAACAGCCACACCGAATAACGCAATAAAACCCACCCCTGCAGAGATACTAAAAGGCATTTGTCTAAGCCATAAAGCTATAATACCACCAATAGCAGAAAGTGGAATGGCTGTAAAAATTAGCAGCCCTACCCCCAATGAATTAAAGGCAAAATAAAGCATCATAAAAATGAGTAGTAAGGCGATGGGTACAGCAATACTTAATCTTTGTTTGGCAGCCTGCAAGTTTTCAAACGCACCACCATAGGTCACATAATAACCTGCAGGAAACTTTATCTCTTTATCTACTAATGTTTGCAAGTCTTTCACCACAGTTTGTACATCTTTTTCACGCACATTGAAACCTACAATAATTCTGCGTTTAGCTTCTTCTCGTTGTATTTGATTGGGTCCTTCTATTTCTTCAACATCGGCCACTTGGTATAAAGGAATTTGAGTTCCATTATTAGTTGAAATGAGTAGGTTTTGTACATCAGCTAAATTTTTCCTTTGCTCATTTTCAAGCCTCACAACCATATCAAACCTGCGCTCCCCTTCATATACCTGACCCGTTACTGCGCCTGCAAATGCTGCATTAACGGTGTTATTTATCTCCATTATGTTTAGTCCGTACTTCGCCATCACATCACGTTTGTAATTGATGACAATTTGAGGCATACCCGTAACCGTTTCAACATATAAATCCTTTGCGCCATCCACTTTTTTTGTAATCTCTCCAAGCTTTTCAGCATAATGCGCTAAGGTATCAAGGTTTTCACCAAATATTTTGCATACTACATCTTGCTTGGCACCTGTCATCAACTCATTAAATCGCATTTGAACAGGGTATTGAAAACTAACGGTAATACCAGGAATATTGGCTACTTCAGCACTCATTTTCTCAGCCAAATCATCAAAGGTTTTAGCCGAGGTCCATTCATGTTTATCTTTCAAGATAATCATCATGTCACTTGCCTCTAAAGGCATTGGGTCCGTTGGAATTTCCCCGCTACCAATCTTAGTAACAATTTTGATGATTTCTGGAAACTTAGCTAAAAGTAATTTTGATGTTTGCTGTGTAGTTTGGATACTTGTATTTAAACTACTTCCTGTGAGAACACGAGTTTCAACAGCAAAATCTCCTTCTTCTAGTTTAGGTATAAATTCTCCACCCATATTACTTAATATGAATGAAGCTAGAATGAATAAGCCAAAAGCAATAAATAATACCATCGTTTTAAATTGTAGGGTTTTCTCTAAGGTTTTTCTATAGGCATTTTCCAACTTTTCCATCAGTTTATCCGAAAAGTTAGTTTTGAAATTTATCTTTTTGCTGATGAACAAAGCAGTCATCATAGGCACATAGGTAAGAGATAATATAAATGCACCCAGTATGGCAAAGGCTACGGTTTGCGCCATAGGTCCAAACATTTTTCCTTCTATTCCCTCAAGTGATAAAATGGGTAAGTAAACGATTAAAATAATTACTTGTCCGAAAGCAGCTGCATTCATCATCCTAGAGGAAGATTCATTTACTTCTGTATCCATTTCCTGTTGCGAAATACTGCCCATGCCAGCAAATTGTTTTGAATGTGCCAATCGATGCAAAACAGCTTCAACAATGATAACGGCACCATCTACAATTAAACCAAAGTCCAAAGCACCAAGACTCATCAAATTACCACTTACACCAAACAAATTCATCATAATAATGGCAAAAAGCATTGCAAGTGGAATAACAGAAGCCACAATAAAACCAGCCCTAATATTTCCTAAGAACAAAACTAGAACACATAATACTATAAGTGCTCCTTCAAGTAAGTTTTGCTCCACAGTGCCAATGGCATTGTTAACCATTTTGCTCCTATCTAAAAATGGTTCAATTTCAACACCCTCGGGAAGTATTTTTCTAATTTGTTCAATTTTATCTTTTACCTTCTTAATAACTACTGATGAGTTTTCACCCTTGAGCATCATTACCACAGCACCTGCCACCTCACCCTCACCGTTATAGCAAATGGCTCCATACCTAGTGGCTATTCCCGTTTTGATTTCTGCAACATCTCTAATAAGCACAGGTATTCCGTTTGTATTATTTTTGACTACTATTTTTTCGATATCTTCATTGCTGCCAACCAGCCCTTCACTTCTAATGTAAAGCACTGTTGGACCTTTTTCTATATAAGCTCCTCCCGTATTTTGGTTGTTACTTTCTAGTGCTTTAAAAACATCGCTTATACTAAGGTTAAATGATTTTAGCTTATTAGGATTTACGGCAACTTCATACTGCTTTAGCGCTCCACCAAAAGTAGAAACATCAGCCACACCTTCAGTTCCAATAAGTCTTCTTCTTACTGTCCAATCTTGGATGGTTCTTAAATCACTTAAAGAATATTTATTTTCGTATCCCTTTTTAGCTTTGATTACATATTGGTATATTTCTCCTAAACCTGTAGTAACAGGCGCTAGGGTAGGGGTTCCAAGGCCTTGTGGTATTTGAGATTGAAGCAATAATAATCTCTCTGAAACTTGTTGTCTTGCCCAATACACATCCACCTTATCGTGGAATACAATGGTTACAAGAGATAGACCAAATCGCGAAAAGCTTCTTATTTCCTTTAGGCCAGGAATGTTACTATTGGCTTGCTCGATTGGAAAGGTTATCAAACGTTCAATATCTGTCGCACCAAGAGCTGGTACAGTTGTTATAATTTGAACTTGATTGTTTGTGATATCTGGAACAGCATCAATGGGAAGTTTACTAGTTTGGTATCCACCATAAACTATCAAACCAAGCACCATCAATCCAATGATCAGTTTATTTTTAACTGAAAATTTTATTATGTTGTTTAACATGAGTTTTTTCTAATAATAATAACGATTCGTTTAAGCAAAATTCTAACTATATTAGCGTTGCTAATTTATATTATTCACTTTTAAATAATAAACTGAATAGATTTAGTTTAATCTATTCGAAATGATGTGTTTAAACTCTTGGCGGTTGCCAAATATCTGATAAATACGAGGAAGGTAGATAAGCATTTTCTCTTGAAATTCTAACACTTTCAAAGCTGAAAATGGGCTCTTGAATATGATAATGTATGGAATTTAAATAAGAACTTTCTGAAACCTGATGTGAAGAGCAATCGTGTGACTTGAATGGCAATTTCATGTCTTTATTGTAATCACTATCTTTATTTGTATTGTGCGTGTAGTGTATTTCGATAAACCCAATAAGTGACAAATCATTATTGAGTTCTTTATGCTCAAAATAATGGCTTACAAAAGCGCCAAGTTTGCTTAACTCTCTAAGCTCAGTGCTGCAAAGCAGATATAGGCTTAATAGAAGAATACTCCATGCTTTTTTCACATCACGAAAGTAATGTAAAAAATCATTGGATACAATATGAATTAAAATACCTATTGGAAGCTAATATTGCCTGGAGTAATAGTTATAGTTGATGTGCTAATCCAACCACAATTTGATGAGACAAGGCCTACACTATCAACTCCATTAGCATTCATTGATGAGAAACCTTCATACTGCCAAGAATTTGTTCCAGAAGTAAAATTGACTACATAATCAAATAATACTTTTCTTTCAGATGTGTTCTTAATAACTAGGTTTACTGCACAATTTGGTATTTTATTTTTGCAATTAGGGGTATTGCTATAAGTTGTTAAATTTTGAAAAAGTTTAAAAGAGGCTACGATAGGAATAGTACCAGCACTTGCGGTAGGATTTACTAAGTTTAGAGATCTAACCTGCTGTGGCATTTGAGTGGGTTGACACTCAGGTGTTGATGGGTTATTTGCACTAGTCACTTCTTTTTCACATGAAGTTAATGCGATTAATACAAACAGTGTGAAAATTATAAAATTGCTTTTCATGATTGAGGGATACCTTTCTATTTTTCAATAACGAATATAGACAAGACTTTGCACAAGCATGTATATGTAATTTTGTATAACTAATACTAGCGACTATCTTCAGCTATTTATGTCAATATTCTGCAATTTAAATAGAATATCGACCACTGAAATAGAACCTGCGGTTTGTTAACTTAAGGGTTGGAAAACATCTAAAGTGTAGCTAGAAATATACGTGTCGCGATATTAGGGATGAAAAACGAAGCAAATTATAAACTTTATCCCAGTATTACTTAAGTAAGATTTTTTGTGTAGAAATTACTTCATTTTCAATTTTCAATTTTGCAAAGTAAATACCTTTGCTTAAAGAGCTAAAATCAATATTACTAGCTTTAAAAATATTGTTACTATATGAACCAACAATACTTGTGTTTTTTCCTGACAAATCAATTAAAATTATGGATGCATCATTGGTTTGATAATCATAATTTTCTGCACCCTCAATTCTAACAGAAATTTCTTTATCAATATCCTTGTCAATTGGGTTTGGCCATAGCACAGTAATAATATCTTCCCCTGAATTTTTGAACAAATTTGAGCCTGCAGTTTGAATTTCATAACAGCCATAACTAGGTTTTAAGATATTTGTATTTGTAGCCACATTTATTAGCCTTGATTTGCCTACCAAGTCATACCAAGCTTTGTCGTTAGTTGGTAAAATGAGTGATTGTGCATTTCTACATACTTGGCAACCAGCAACTAAATCATAATTGTTTAAAACAGGATTTATAAAACCTACTGTTTGCAAGTCTGTTGATGGATAATTATTTGCGTTACTAAATATACTTTGCTGAGGATTAGCTATAAATATTGGGTTGGGTAATGTTAATATAGTTGGATTTAATGTGTTTGGTAATGGATCTCTTACAGCCAAATTATTATAACACTTTCCTTTGGTTTGTAATGCATAATTTTGCATAAACATGATAGCCCTTCCTGAGTCATTTGGGTGCATAATTATGGTATTATGAAAGGCTTCAAAAAGAGTCTGATTTATGCTAATACCCATTCTTGTTAGGGTTTGAGGAGTACAAATTTTGTCATTGAAATAAACGGCATTAATGGCCCACCAAATAGATTCTTTCGGATTTAAATTTGGTTTAATTATTAAGTTGTTGTAAAATCTGTTTTGAATACCAAAGCATTGTATGGCGCTTCCATTTCCAGTATTAATTATATTATTGTAGACCTCTCCAATACAAGGTGCACCTATAATAATACCGAACATCTGATTATTATCCTTTTTTACGCCATAATTTGAAACCTTGTTGTTATAAACCCTGTAATATTTTGCCATAGCAACTTGAATACCATCCCAACCTGTACTATCAGTAATATTATTGTAAACTAAAACAGTATCAATAAAATGTGGCAAAAATCTCCATGAATTTTTGGAATAATATATTAGATTGTTTGAAGGTAGCGAATTGGCAAAACTTTGGTTTACAGTTAAAGCAGTGCCATCATTCTCGTTATATGCGGTAGAACCAATATAAAAAGCCTCGGAACCAGTATGGTGTATATAATTATCATGAAATTTACCAACTCCTAAACCGCCTGTTAATACATATTGTCTGCAATATGCTGTATCAACTATGATACTGCTTCCGTTATAAGGTTCAGATGATTTAAACTGAATACCTTGAGCTCCAATATAGCCTATTTCGCAGTTAGCTAGCTCAACGTTTTTTGTATTTCTATCAAATGAGATTCCCATTGAAGAGCTACTGGTGAAGTTCATTATTTTTAAGTTTAGGGTTGAATTGGCCTCTTTTCCACTAACTACAATGTTTGAACAACCATGAAAAGCTATACCATAACTTGTATTAGCATTAGTTTGTGTAATTTGTATAATTTTCCCAGTTTTGTTTTTTAGAATAATGGGTTTGGCTTTGCTTCCGGCTAAATCTTTTATTAGCATCTGTGTTCTAGTAAATGTGTTGTTTCCAATTGATGTAGTGGCATCAATAAGTAGAGTATCCCCGGGTGCTAAATTTACATATAGGTAATTATACACTACCAAGGTTCCTCCAAGAGGTATTTTTATATTTGTTTGGCTAGCAACTTGAAAATATGAGGTTGATTGCAATACAACTTCTGCAGTTGGTGGTATTGTAATTTGCGTGCAAAATGAATAAGCTGTAAAAAACAATATGCAAATTGTTGTGATTACTTTTTTTGCAGCATTTTTGATTTTTAATTCTATGTCTTTCATGTTTTGAGGCTAGGTAATCCATTGACATTAATAAATTAACCATTAAAACAAATAAAACAATAAAATGTCGCAATTCAATATGGGAAGACTTGATTCCTTGAAAATGTTTATAAAATGTTGATAAGCAGAATGATAATTTTAGTGGAATTGGCTAAGATGCCTATGAATTCAATGATTTGTATGATAAAACCTAACAACTAATTATTTTCTTGAAGTAATTTCTTCACAATTACTTTGCCTCCTTCACACCTGAAAACATTAGCTGGAAATTTATCTACTATGCGGTAATCATGCGTGGTAACTATAATAGCGGTGCCACTTTTACTAATTTGGTGCAATAGTTTGAAGATTTCGTCACTTGTATCTGGGTCTAAATTACCCGTTGGCTCATCGGCAAGGATTACTTCTGGCTTATTTAGCAACGCCCTAGCTATTACCAATCGCTGCTGCTCTCCACCACTTAATTCGAAAGGCATTTTAAAACTTTTAGTGCCTAAGCCAACCAACTCAAGCACTTCGTTTATTCGGCTGTCAATTTCGTATTTATTTTTCCACCCAGTAGCTTGCAGAACAAAAAATAAGTTCTCATAAGTTGTTCTATCAGTTAGTAATTGGAAATCCTGAAATATTATTCCGATTTTCCTTCGTAAATATGGTATTTCGCTTTCTTTAATCTTATCTAAAAAGTATCCAGCTATTTCTCCCATGCCTCTTTCAAGCTTCAAATCAGCATACAAGGTTTTAAGCAATGAAGATTTACCAGCACCTGTTTGTCCTATTAGATATACAAATTCACCTTCCTTGATTTCAAAGTTTATATCAGATAATATGAGATTATGCTGTTGAAAAATGGCAGCATTTTCGAGTTTTATTACAGTTTTTGTGGTCATTTTAGATCTAGTTTAGTCATTTGTCCAAAAGGAATTTGTAGAATCAAAGTCTTGATATAATCAATGCTTTCACCCAATCCGCATTTTTCTAGAGCCTTTTCAGGCCTATCTGTTCTGGTGTAACATATCAAGCTGAAGTTTTCGTCTCGCACTTGAACATAGTCTGGAATTTTAGCAACTCCTTTGATTTTAATTATATACAATTGGTAATTATTTAAGGATTTTTTTTGTAAATATCTTATACTTGCGCCACAAATTTATAAAAACTTAATAAATTATTATGAGAGGTATTAAACAAGTAGTGTGTGGCATATCTGTAATAAGCTTAATAGCAGCTTGCAGCAGCCCAACTAATTTTACAAAAAACAGTTACTCGGTTACCCCAAACCCCTTAGAAGCTAAAGGTGATATGGTTTCAGTTAGCATTACTGCAACCGTTCCGCCAAAATCAATTAATTCAAAAGCGGTAGTAAAATTTTCTCCATACTTGAAAACTTCAACTGGTGCTGAAATTCCTTTGAAAGAGATGACTGTAAAAGGTATGAAAGCAAAGGCAAACGCAGATGCTACGGTTGATACAAAATTGGGTGGAACTGTTTCTTACTCAGATAATTTTGTATACAAACCAGACATGAAACGTGCTACTTTGATGCCGCGTTTTACTGTAAATGGTGTGGCTGTTCCTTTTGATGCTAAGCCTTTAGCTGAAGGTACAATTGCTACTGCTTATTTAATTAAAGCTGATAACAATGTAGTTATAAACAAAGACGATTATAAAGCAATAGAGAATAACAAATCTGTTAGCATCTACTTCCCAATGGACGTAGATAAATTCAATCCAAACTACAAAGTGAACAAAGCTACAAGCAACAAAAAACAAATTGCTGATTTGAAAACTTTGTTAAAAACTGACAAAAACTTCGTAGCTCGTGGTATTGCTATAAATGCTTTTGCATCTCCAGATGGTGAGTTGAGCAGAAACAGCAACTTGTCAAAAGGTCGCGAAGAGTCAACCTACAAGTTTTTCAAAAAAGAATTGAAAAAATTAGGCTTTACTGAAGTAAACGATACTACTTTCTCTCGTGGATACAGCACATCTGAAGATTGGGCAGGATTTGCTACTATGGTTGAAATGAGTGGTCTTTCAGACAAAACTGAAATCTTAAATATTGTAAATAACAAATCTATCTCTGACGAAGAGCGTGAAAGCCTAATTCGCAGAAACCATGCTGCAAGTTGGGAAAAAGCAACTAAATCTATCCTTCCTCAATTACGTAGAAGTGAATTGGTTATCAAAGGTGCTTCTCCAACAAAAACAGATGA
Organism: Bacteroidia bacterium; assembly: GCA_040403075.1. Lineage (GTDB taxonomy): Bacteria > Bacteroidota > Bacteroidia > UKL13-3 > UKL13-3 > RGVD01. Next base: position 54,584 of record JBBALJ010000007.1, on the reverse strand, counting down.
GCAATTAATGACTTATTATGGTAACTACTCTGCATTGAATGCAATTGAGTTATTTCATTTGGCTGTACTCACTGCTGATTTAACTAAAAAAGAAGAAGTTTTGAAAGCATTCACTGCTGCCAATGCTGGTGATTGGAGAGGCTTTAATGATTTAGGAGCTGTTCAATTAAAATTAAACAATCTAACTGATGCTGAATCTAATTTGAGCAAAGCCAATACTTTAAGTGCTGATAATGCAGCAGTTTTAGCTAATATGGGAGTTTTAGCCAATGCTAAAGGTAATGTGGCTGAAGCTGAGAAAATGTTTAAATCGGCTTCATCTAAAGGTGCTGATGTTAGTTACAACTTAGCTTGCATTTCAATCAAAAAAGGTAACTATTCAGAAGCAGTAAGTTTATTTAACAAATCTGGTAAGGCTGATTTTAACGCTGCTTTGGCTAAATTGTTAAGTGGTGATGCAGCAGGTGCTAAAAATATGATTGATGCTATGAATCCTGATCAATTGGATGCAAGCCACTATTATTTAAGAGCTGTTTGCGGTGCACGTATGAACAACCAAGATGTATTAACTACTAATTTGGCTCGTGCCGTTAGTATGAATGGCGAAATTCGTAAAATGGCTAAAGATGATGTTGAGTTTATTAAATTCTTCAGTAATCCTTTATTCGAAGGTGCTATTAGATAATTAAAAGGAATTAGAAATTAACTTAAAGGCTGCCTATAAGGCAGCCTTTTTTTGTTAATATTCTTTCGAGATTATTATTGCTATTTAGAAATAACAAGTTTCTTCATTTCAAAGATTTCTTGAGAATTAGCATCGGAAATTTTTATTAAGAAAAGCCCATTTTTCAACTCAGCTGTATTTATTGATTTTACCTCATTTTCTCTTATAAAGTCTGTAATTATTTTCTGCCCATCTAAATTATAAATAAGTATCTGAACGGCTACATCTAAATGATTAACTAAACATATTTTATCTGAGGTCGGATTCGGATAAACATCAAATGAAATTGGTTTTAATTCAATTATTGAACTCTTAGTTGTATCTATTTGTATCTTTTTTTTGTTGAAGAATCTATAGGATGCAAATATAGGGTAGTGATCACTAGTGGAATTACTAAAACCAGATAGATATGAGTTTGCATTATCAAATACATTGATACTTCCGTCAATATAGTACTTATTTAAACTGTCACTCACCATAATATGGTCGATTACGCTTCCACTATAATATGTTTTTCTTCCTTTATCAGCCAAAGCTTTAGTAGGAAAAAAATAATTGGCATCCATCAAGCCTTTGAATGGTGAAGCTGAAGCCCCATCATATATTGTAAAATCAAGCCTATCATTCCAATCTCCTAATACAATATATTTTTTATCTTTGAGCACTGATTCAATATATAATTGAAGGAAATTCGCAGCATTCTTTCTTCTTTGATAAGCATCTTGCTTTTGACTTGTTGTACCAGTATTTGCTTTCAAATGCACCGAAATAACGTATAGCGTATCAAGGTCACCTTTTTTATATCTTAATGTTGTCATAAGTGGCGGTCTTCCTGCAAAATCATAATAGTATGATGTAAGTATGTGTTCTTCTTTTATTTTATCAAACAAGGTGTTTTTCCATAAAATGGCCATTTTTTGAGTTTGGCTAAAAGTAGAAATAGATGAACTATATGAACTTAATTGACTTATCATGCTTTCAAATGTTTGTTGATTAGAAACTTCCTCCAAACTCCAAATATCAATATCTGCAGCTTTGATTAATTTAAAGATATTGTTGAATTGAGTTGTTTCATCGCTTGGACCATTGATAGTATCGCCAAACCATTCAGTATTCCAAGCACCTATTTCTAAAAGTGAATCAACTCCGAATTTTGGAAAATTTTGTGCTGGCGCATAATATGATAAAGCAAGAAATATGATTAGTAGTTTTTTCATAATGATGTTTGAAAAACAAATTTAAGTTTTGCTTTTGAATACAAAAGCCATGTAAGCTAAACTGCCAATAATAAATGTGAAAATAGTTTGAAAACCATGAATGATTATTGCTAAGGCATTTGCTGTTACGCTTGAAACACCTAGTAAAATAAATGCCTGTGAGACACCATAATGATAGACACCAGCCGACCCTGCTTGCAGGGGTATAGACCTAACAAATGAACCTACAATCATAATCTGAAAAGCCATATAAAAGCTCAAATTTGATGATTCTGAGAATGTGAAAAACCATAGAAAGGTCATTAGAAAATAGCAAATCCAAATACAAATGGTATAGATAGAGAACAGAAAAATATTTTTGATTTTTGCAAGCATTTTTATGGAAATCCAAAAACCTTGTAACCAAGTTTTAACCTTGTTTTCTGTCTTATATGTCAAATATACACCGATAAAAATTAATGTAACAAAAGCAATTACTAAACCTATAACTTGATTCGTAGGAATCAAATCATAGCTGATAAAAGATTTTAGAAAGTTAGATTGATTGGCATACTCTAAAATAATTGCCAAAATAGATATTAGCAAAAGGGTAATAACATCTATTGTGCGCTCAAATATTACAGTAGTCAAACTTTGATTGATGGGCGTTGCATTCAACTTTTTTAATATCGCACAACGAGTAACTTCACCAAACCTTGGTATGGCAAAATTCACCAAATATCCAATACATAAGGCTATGGTTAGGTTTGATTTTGGAATGTCTTGATTGATTTGATGAAAAAGTAGTTCCCATCTTAATACCCTAAAAAAATAAACGATAATGGATATAAAAAGCACAGGTATTACTAAAATGAAGTTTCCATGATAGATGGTCTTCATAACCTCTTTGAAATCCAATTTATGCAAACTCAAATAAAGAAGCCAAGCCCCAATTGATAGTAATAGTAGATATTTGAAAAATGTAAAAAGCTTATTCTTCAATACCGTATTTATTTGACTCTATACACAAAAAGCTTATTTTCTTTACTACCTAATGCCAAATACATATCAGCATCACTATATAAATTACCGAATCCAAATTGTTTACATCCTTTGAATTTAAACATTGAATAGGGCTTACCTTTGCTGTCACTAATATTCAACTCACAATTCATTTGAGACAAATAAGCGAAGGATATCCTTCCATCTAAATTCACTAATTCTGGTCGATTATCTATTGTGCTGTCTGACCAGTTATAACTAAATTCTAATTCCATTTTGTGGTTATAAATCTCATAGGAGTTATTTGTTTTAATAAAATAATTTTCATCATTTAATTGATTATTAATTAGTAATTCAAATCCAATATTAGATTTAAGTAGGTATTCAGAAATTGGTTTAATTTTACCATTAGAAAACACATCTTGTACAATTAGTTTATTAGTGGAATCAAGGCAATAAAATCTAACGGTTCCAGTATCTATTTGTTTATGATTAATATATTTATATGATATGATACTGTCGAGCTTTACATGGGTTGATTTTTTACCGTTTGTTAGATAAAAATCAATTTTTCCTTTTTCGTTTAGGCTATAAACGAGGTTTTCTTTGGCTAATGAAAATCCCCTTATTGGTTGAATTGCATTAGGCCAAATTTCTTTAGGATTGAAGCCTGCTTGCAGCATCCCTTTGCAATCGTATTGCCAAATTTTATAATATCTTCCAGCTACAAATATTTGATATGTATGGTCTGATAAAAAGTCGAAAACACTAATAGGGAAATTGGTAGCTGCCGGTATCCAAACAGGAAAGTTTTGAATATTTTTTCCATTTGCATCCAGCAAAAACAATTGATTATTTGTATTAAACAAATATTCTGTAGTACCATTTTTGAAGATATCCAATTGGTGAACTTCACTGATTATAGCTGAATTTAGTTTTTCTTTCCATAATTGTTTTCCTTCTTTATCAAAACAATATAGGTTGAATTTGGCATCTTGAACCAAAATGACTTGCTCATTGGTGTTTGAGTTGCTTACAAAATAAGGTTTGCTAATTATACAAGTATCAATATTAGCCTCCCACATAAGTTCAGTTGCATTTGTTTCAAATTTATTAAACTGTAATAAAAGCTGGGTAGAAAAGGTTTTTTCACCTTGTGATGCAAATTGAGCAGCAAAAATCTCTGCTTTTTTGTAATAACCTTTGTTAATACTTACTGAACTTATTATGGATGAATTACCGAAGGTATTAACCAAATTAATAGCATTTTTGTTTAATACCATTAACTCAACTGAGTTTTGAGAAGATAAGGTGGACTTTGCTTCTTTGTATGAGTCAAGTGATTGTAAAGTGTTGTTTTCACTCATCTTATCAAGAGTATGTTGCAATACTTGTGTGTTAGATGCAAGCAATACCAACCCATCATTAATACAATAATAATTGATAGTAAGTTTTTCAAATCCCGAACAATAATATTTCATTGCATTTCCTATTGGTAGGAAATTGAACTTACTTGAGTTTTGTCTAGTCGAATCTAGTGTGTCATTTGAACTTGCTTTTATTTTCGCTTCAATAAATTTAGCTGAATTGATAAATTCATTCAAATTATGAGGAGCAAAAACGCCTACCCAAGAACTGTCTGTATTTAAACCATTAGCATTAATATTAGCAATTAAGTAATTATTGCCAAGGCTCGGTACAAAAGATTCATTAAATTTCATATTCAAGTTGTCTTCAATGCTATCATTATAAATCTTATATGCTTTTAAAGTATTATTTGACTCAAGGTATTCAAATAGATTTTTTTGATAGGTGACAATGTTGGAAACATTTTGCAATAGATAAAAATTTGTACTTAAAGGCAGTTTATCTGTTATTGATTGCGAACTAGGAATTTGATCTGAAAACATATCCAAGAATTGAAATAGTGAATCGTCAGTTATACTTGCACCTGATATAAGCACACTGTTTTCTTTCAATTGCAAATCCCCTCCAGACCAATTTGCAACTGAAGGCATAAAAGAAAATGTTTGGGAGTTTGACTCATTTGTGAAGCTATTAAAAAATGATTCAATATTTTTGTAATTAATATAGATATTGAAGTCACTCGTAATTGATTTTACGAAATTTAAACTCTTTAATCCAGCATTGGCATAACTGTTATAATACTTACATTTAATTAGTGCATCTTCAACTAGAGAGCCTTCAAATGCAAACATGAGTATGCCATTTTTTATAGCAATACTAAAATTATTTGAACCTTTGAAGTCTGTAAAGTCATAAATAAATTCTTTATTATACAGCCTTTTAGTGATTTTAAATCGATTGAGGTATTTATCAGTTAACCATTTGAATGTTTCATAAACATCAGGGTTTTCCTCTATTTCAATAGCAATAAATAAATGAGTGTTATTAGTTTTATCAGTGTGTATGGATAAAGTAGTTCTTTTACTTTGCTTCCACTCATTAAAATTTTTGTCAGTATTTAGCATACTATCAATGCTAAGTATGTTTTCTGTTAGTTCATTTAACTTGGCCGCTTTATTAATTTGGCTAAAGAATTTTTTTGATTTAATTGACTGAATAGTGGATTCGAAATTTTTTGTTTCTAATATGATACTTGCAGTATTTGGAACTACGTCAATGGCATGAGGACTATTATTACTAACTTTAAAAAAAAAGAAATATAAGAATAGGAGCACAACTACTATAAAACTTGAAATCAGGCCAATAAATAACTTTTGATTCATGTATATTAATTTACACTGTAAAAATAATATTTACTATTCAAATAATTTATTTGCAATTGTTCACAAGTAAACCTTAATTCGACATCAAATTAAACTTCTTTATACACTTATTAAAAATATTTATATGGAATTAAAATCTAAAAATTACGCGCAAATTGGCTTTTATATATGCGCATTAAGTGTAGCCTTTGGTGCTATGGGTAAGCATTTGTTCGAAGAGGTTATATCAATGTATTATTTAGAAGTATTCGAAACAGCAGTTAGATATCAGTTTTTTCATGGTTTAGCCATTGCAATGCTTGCTTTGAATCATCGTAAATTGAATGAAAAATATTTATTGTACATACTTCCATTGTTTATCATTAGTATCTTGGTGTTTTGTGGAACCTTATATCTTTTAGTGTTCTTTTCAATAGTAGTTGGTGATGATTATAAATGGTTAGGAGCAATTACCCCGCTTGGTGGGGCAGGCTTTATTTTAGGTTGGGTATTGCTTGGGGTTAAAGGTTTTGATACTTATGATACTGCTATAAACCAAACAGATAGTTCTTCAAAAAGAAGGCACAAAAGGCATCGAAGTAGTCGTGCAAAATCTGAAAGTCCCCAAAGTACAAACTAATGAAGACCCTTGTTATATTTAGACATGCCAAAGCTGAAAAGAATGATTTGGTGCAAGACTATGATAGAGGTTTAACCGACAGAGGCAAAACGGAAGCGTTTGAAATGACTAAAAGGCTTTTGAAAAAAGGTTTCAAGCCTGACTTTATTATTTCAAGTTCAGCAAAACGAACCCATAAAACAGCTAGAATTATTGCTGAACATTTCAGCTATGATGAGAAAAAAATTGATTTAAATTCTCAAATATATAATGCCAATGTAGAAGATTTATTGCACATTATAAGGGAATTGGATGATAAATACAATAAGGTTGTTTTGGTGGGTCATAATCCAACCGTAACGGGCATGATTGGGTACCTTACACCCAATTTTATAGAACATCTTCCAACCTCAGGATGCGCAGAAATACAGTTTGATGTGAAAACTTGGAAAATGATTATGCAATTATCAGGAAATTTATCATTTGTTGATTTTCCATCAAATGATAAATCTATTTAATTTTCGTTACTATTTCGTTTATGTATTTCAAAAAAAATCAATTAATAACATTCTTATTATTTTTATCTGTATCTGCCTTTGGTCAACTCCCTTTTTCTGGAACCAAAAGTAAAAAAGCTGATAAGCTATTTGGTGAAGCTTTAATAAAATATACAGCTATGGATTATTATTCGGCAGTTGAATTATTAAATAAATCATTGAAAGAAGATGCTAATTTTATTGATGCTTTGATGCTTTTGGCTGATATTAAAGGTAAAAACGAAAAATATGAAGAGTCGATAAAATTATACGAGAAAGTAATTGTAATAAATCCTGAATTTCCACTTTCATATTATGGAATAGCTAAAGATGCAATAGAATTATCAAACTATCAGTTATCATTTGAGCATATAAATAAGTTCAACACTTTTCAAGATTATTTTGGAAAGAAAAATAGTGCCGAAAAAATTAGAAGAATTGCTGATTTTGGAAAAGAAGCCATCAAACACCCCGTTGACTTCAAGCCTTTTAACCTAGGACCTGGTGTAAATACTTTTGAAAATGAATATTGGCCTGGTGTAACCGCTGATGGTCAAACCCTAATATTTACAAGATTAGTTGGTAATAGTAATGAAGATTTTTTTGTAAGTCAAAAAAACGAATTGGGTTGGGGTATAGCTAGAAACCTTGGAGAGCCTATTAATACTGAACAAAATGAAGGTACTGTTTCATTGTCTCCTGACGGTCAATATATTTTCTATACAGCATGTAATAGGAGGGTAGACAATGGTAGTTGTGATATATTGTTATCTAAACTTGATGGAACCCAATGGTCAAATCCTATAAATCTCGGTCCTCCAGTTAATGGTCGCACATGGGAGGCTCAACCAAGCTTATCTTATGACGGTAAAACCATTTATTTTAGCAGTGGTCGCCCTGGAGGCTTTGGTAAAACAGATATATGGAAAACTACTTACAGTAATGGAAAATGGTCTGCACCCTTAAATTTAGGTCCAGATATTAATACCGATGGAGATGAGCAATCACCTTATATATCTAAAGATGACCAGACTTTGTATTTTAATAGTGATGGTCATGCCGGAATGGGTGGCATTGATTTGTTTATTTCACGAAAAACGATTGATGGAAAATGGCAAAAAGCTGTCAATATGGGTTATCCTATAAATACCAATAAAGATGAAACTTGTATTACGCTCTCTGCAGGTGGAGATTATGCTTATTATGTTGCCGAAAAAGAGGGTGGATTTGGTGGTCTTGATATATATGGCTTTGAAGTTTCTGAAAATTTGCGTCCTAAAAAAACAGGTTATATAAAGGGCATTGTATTTGACGCCAGAACATTAAAAAAATTGATTGCTAAAATTGAGTTGATTGATCTATCAACAGGTAAGCAAGTTGTTGAAGCATATTCAAACAAGTTAACTGGTGGGTTTTTAGTATGCTTGCAAGGCAATAGAGATTATGCCATGAATGTAAGTTCAAATGGTTATCTATTTCACTCCGAAAATTTTAGCTTGAAAAATCAAGATGCTTCTGATCCATTAACATTAAACATTGGCCTGCGTCAAATTGCGACAGGAGAGAAAGTAGTTTTGAAAAATATCTTTTTTGATACCGACAAATTTATTCTCAAGGATGAATCTAAAGTAGAAATTGAAAAACTTATTGAGTTTATGAATATCAATCCGAGAATAAAAATTGAGGTAGGTGGTCACACTGATAATGTAGGAGATAAGAAAAAGAATGAGGTATTGTCTAATAATCGAGCCAAAGCAGTATATGATTATTTGGTTAAAAAAGGTATTTTGCCTTCAAGGCTTTCATTTAAAGGATATGCAGATACGCAGCCTATATCCGATAATAAAACAGAGGCTGGTAAAAAATTAAATAGAAGAACTGAATTTAAGGTTGTTTTATAAAAGAAAATGAGGTGTTTAAATTTAATTATCATTTTGGTATTATTTCTTTCTTCATGTGGTGAAGAGGGAATGGTATCATACGTCAGCACCGATATTGACAAAATGATTGGAGAAAAAGTGAAGGAACAAATTAATAGTAACTCTGCTCAATTCAGAATCTTAGAGGAAGATGAATACCCTAATGCCTATGAAAGACTTAATCATATTAAAGCTGAAATATTAAATTCGGGTTTGGTTAGGCATAAAGAAGATTTTACTTGGGAGCTTAAAATTATAGATGATACATCGGTTTTAAATGCCTTTTGTGTGCCAGGAGGATATATTTATGTTTATACAGGACTAATAAAATATTTAGATAGTGAAGATCAATTGGCCGGGGTAATGGGTCATGAGATTGCTCATGCTGATTTAAGACATAGCACAAGACAGCTCATTCAAAGTTATGGGATTTCTCTTCTAATTAAGTTTGTTTTTGGATATGACGGAGGTGGGTTGATAAACATAGCGGCAAACCTTGCAGGGTTAAAATTCAGCAGAAGTCATGAAAGTGAAGCTGATATGCAATCGGTTAAATACTTGTATCATACCGAATATGATGCTAGAGGAGTAAAAGGTTTTTTTGAGAAATTAAATAAAGAGAATAAGAATCCAGAGATAGTAGAATTTTTAAGTACGCATCCCGAGCCAGAAAATCGTATTCAAAAAATAGACGATGAGTTTAAATTACTTGGAGGAAAAGCGGGCAAAATATTTAGCAAGGAGTATACACAACTAAAGAAGTCATTAAATTGATTTTATTCAAATCCCATTTGTTTAATAATCTGCTCTATTTGCCAATCTTCTACTGGGTCATATTCGTCTTTTAAATTACCCCCAATAAATTTAGCAAATGTTTGCCAATACATGGCTGTTAATTGACCTCGATAAGTTTTAAGCAAATCGTAAGCATTGCTACCCGTTTCTCTATATATTAATCGGATTAATATTTTTCCTTGAGAAACAGTTAGATTCATCAGGTCGTCCATAAATTGTTCTTTTATAGAGTTTTCACTTCGCTTAAGGTATTCTTTCCTTGCTTTTTCATTTGGCAATAACTGCAAATTTTGCTCTAGCATTTGAAATCTAAATGAGGCAAGTTTAGCATATGGTAAAACCTTTTTAACGTTATAAACCAAACGTTGGTATTTCTTATCATACTCAGGATCAGCCTTTGCTCTTACAATAAATTCAGGTAAGGTGAAGTTTTTTATTGTATCAGAGGGAGTGTTTTGAGCCACTGCACAAAATGAGATTTTGATAAAAAAAACGATTATTACTATTTTTTTCATTCTTTAAATAACGAAAATATGATGCCAGAATTATGTTTTTTGCAGTTTGCCTGATTTGCTAACATAAACTAAAAGCAATCCCAACAATATTAAGGCTGACGAAATCAATTCGGCTTGGGTTATTGCATGATTAAAAATATTATAAGTAGTATTGATTCTGATTTTTTCAATCATAAATCTTTCAGTTCCATTAAGAATGAGGTATACTCCAAATAATAAACCAGGTGAGCTAAATTGCTTTCTCATTTGCCATAAAACCACGAATAAAAAAATACAGATTATAGCTTCATATAATGGTGTAGGATATACAAAATTTGGTAATTCACTGCAATGATTACCCATGCAATTTTGAATAGGTATACCTTCATTTAAAACATTATGAGGGTATTTATATGACCAAAGCCAATCTGGTAAGTTGCTCATCCATTTTGGTTTTCCTGAAAGATTATCAATTCCCCAGTCGCCATCACCGCTTAAATGACAACCTAGTCTGCCAACTCCATAAGCCAACATTAATCCTGGTGCCGCAGCATCTATCATGTGCAATGGAGGAATATTGTTTTTGCTTGTATAAACTAAAACGGCTATCGCAGCCATAATTAGTCCACCATAAAAAGTTAAACCACTAAATGAAATTAGGCTGCCCCAAGGATCAAGAGCAAATTCGTCAAGGTTTTCTAAGTTATGGAATATTTTGGCACCAATTATTCCAACAATTCCAGCAATAGCTAAAATGTTTCCCATGTGCTGATAAGGGTGAATTGTTATATTTTTTTCTTCGATTTCTTTTCCTTTAATTTTCTCAGCTTCTTTATATTTAGTATAATATCCATAGGCACCACCAACTAAAGCCCCAAACCAACTGCCTTTGGCTGATAAAAGAAACAATTGAGGGTTTTGAACCAAAGCATCATAATCTAAAACCATTTCAAAAAACTTGAAGCCTACAAATGCTGAAATAATGGTTGTAGTTATGAAATCAACCGAGCTAATAGGCTCATTTAATTTTATTTTTTTAACAGAAGAGCTAATTAGTCCATTAGCTTCTTTACGTTTTAATTCTGACTGGGTAGCCCAAAAAGCACCAAAGAATGATAAGCCTAGAAAAAAGCCGAAGGTTTGTATGGGTAATGGTATATTGATACCAAATAAATCTAATAATAAGTCGGAAATAGTTGCGTACATTTTAAATTAATTACTCTTCACGAAATAAGTCTAACTTTTAGGAATAAAAAAGAAATAATTGTGAATCGAAAAATGGAGATTAGAATTAATAATAAGTTGAACTTTAGATCTAATTAATACCAAAATTATAAGAAAATCCTATCATAATACCACCTGGCTTTAAAGTATTCATAGCTCTTTCGCTTATATCAGATAATTTTTCACCTTGATTTAAAGCAACTGAATATTCACTACCAGCAATTAAAATCGAATACCCTAATTCTAAAACAATTCTATTTCCTTTAGGTCTTACCCATTGTCGTTGCATACTAATATTAAATAAAGTAGCAGGATTTAAGGTGACATCTACATCTCTTTTATAGGTGGCACCATAGGAATTTTTCATTTCAAAATTAGTTGAAAATTTATCTATTCCAGTTGCTCTTGAAATGCTTATTACAGGACACCAGGAAGTCGAATTTTTAGCATTTAATACTATTCCTAACCCAATTTTATTGCCCCATGACCCTATGCCAGCTGAGGCCTCAATTAAACTGAATTCGTTTAATCTTGCTCCTAATTTAATTCCTAATAATCCCGTATTTACATTTATACCAGTTCCCAATCCGAAATAAAATGATGGACTTTTTGGAGCAACATCATATTTGTTAGTTTGTGAAAAAGAAAGATTATTAGTAATTACAATTATCGAAAGTAGTACGCCTAATTTTAATGGTTTCATATTTTTAATAAATATAAGTCAAAAATAATACAAATAATTATTAATCAAATAAAGTGGTAATTCTTAATTCGATGTTGTTTGTATACTTTGCATTTGGTTATATACTAAATTGGATGCTTCCTTTAAAACCTGAGGAAGTTTTTTCATATCCTTCCCTTTGGTCATAATGGTGATTAGTATCGGATTATTATTTAGATATATTATAGCTGATTCATGTAACTGCTTTTCATCAGCATCTCCTGATTCTCCAAATTTATGAGCAAGTTGAACATTAGAAGGTAAACCGTTTACTATGCCATTTTTAAAGTCAGATTTAGTAAGCAATCCTACAGCAAACTCTGAGTCTTTTATGTTTAGATAGCCAGCATTGAATAATGCCCTTAAAAAAATCGAGTATTCGTTAGCGGAAATGGGGTAACTTTTGGCATACCAATCAGGTTCAATTAAGCCCAAATCCGTGAAAACTTTTTTAAAGGTCTTAATATCGATTATTCCATTTAATAGCATGGTTGCATTGTTATCAGAATATTGAATCATATAAACTAGTAATTCCCTTATGGTGTAGCTATGACCTGGTTTTATTGATTTGGAAGTGTATATGGGTTTCTTATCTGTAATCAATGTATTTACATATGGAATCTTTTTATTAAGAATGCCAGGATTTTCCTCATTCATCTTAAGGAAAGTAATCAATTGAGGAACTTTTAATAATGAACCTGGTGAATATTTCTCATCTTCATTTATAGCCATCCAATCATTATTTGAGTAATCTTTCATATAAAATGAGGCTGAATTAAGCACTCCACTTTTCTTGAAATTATCAAACAAAATATTTAAACTGCTTTTTAGAGGCATAAGTTTATCTCCTTGACATAGATTGTCTACAAATAAAAGCGGTTTTATATATTGCAATCCACCCAGTCTCCTAACTTTATAGGTACATGCATTAGTTTGAATTTGATTAAAGCTTTGTCTATTTGCCTTTGCATTATTTGATTTGTCGAATTTTTTTGTAATTATGAAGGTGGATGCATTTGAGATGCCAAGTAAAATAACCACAATAAAAAGCGAATAATTTTTATTAAAAATTGATTTCATGGGAAATAATAACTAGGTCTCGAATTTACCAAGACATGCATGCAAACAATGTCACAAAACGTCTTTTAAGAAATTATTAAGAGTGATTTTAATCAAGTTAAATAAGATCTTGACGAGATTGGTTTTCATACTCAGTGTCTATCCATAGATTTCCACCATCAGCAGCTTGGGTGGCTAATTGATCACATCTTTCATTTTCAGTATGACCAGCATGTCCTTTAATCCATTTGAAATTAATCTTGTGAAGTTTATATAGCGCTAAAAATTTCCTCCAAAGGTCTGGATTTTTTTTATCCTTAAATCCTTTTGCTTGCCAACCGAATACCCATTTTTTTTCAACAGCTTCGCATACGTATTTGCTATCCGTGTGAATGGTAACATCCATATTAGTTAGTTTCAATTGTTCGATTGCAACAATTACAGCTAGCAATTCCATCCTATTGTTAGTGGTGTGCCTATATCCTTGTGCAAGTTCTTTTCTATGTTTGCCACTAATCATAACGATACCATAGCCTCCTGGTCCAGGATTTCCTCTAGCTGAACCATCTGTGAAAATATCAACCTTCAAAATGTATTATTTAGTATTCGATACTTTGTAAGTACCCGATACTTTAACAGTAAAGGGCTCTCCACCGCGCTCTGGAGAAGGGGTAATAACTAAATCCATATCTACTTTCCATGTTTTGGCCTTAACTAACTTTCCTTTTATGCTACCACCATTTATTTTGTAGTTTCCTCTATCTAGGCAAAAGCAGCTTCTAGTATAATATGCCTTGGCCGATATAAGCGAATCTCCTGTTAGAACAAATGATTTCGTTTTGTTTTTCAATTGAAATACAATGCGTTCCCTATATTCGTCATCAGCCATGCTTTCTCTATCCTTTGCTTTAAAGTTGTAATCGAAAACCAATTTATTTCCTTTAATAACATCATAATCAAAATAAATATTATCGGTTTGGTTTAGTTTAATCGAACTAACCTCGTTTACTTTAAAAGTTTTTTTTTCAGGGGTAACTTTTTCTTTATTAGGTGTTTTAATTTGAGCTGATAGCCAGGTAATATTTAAAAGTGCGAGAATTAGCAATAGATTTTTCATAGGTCAAAAATAATCACTTAGCTTCAATTTTCTAAAATCACTTGATTATTTTCTGTGAATGGTTGAAGAATAGCGTAAAGATGTTTATTTCGTGAGTCTAAAAAATACTCGGATTTGCAATTGATAATGGATTATAAGTCATTTTTCTTTTTGTGTTTAGGCTGTTTAAACTATCTGCTTTTAAGCACCTCGATCTTCATATTTTTTATTTTTCTAATTATCTTTAGTAATAATTTTAGAAAAAAACCGAAAGTGAAAACATATAGTCAATACATGTTTTTCCTATTCTTTTTTCTTTTTGGCTCATTGGGTTATTTATGGCAAGATGCTATTGCAGCAGCAATAAATAAATTAGATGAAATACCATTTCCAATTATATTAAACCTATTATTGTATGCGACTGTTTGCGGTGCAACAGGAGCTTTCATAGGGTATATTTTTTATTGGTTATCACTTAGAATTAACCCATTACACCAAATTAGATTTATTAATATTTCATTGCTTTTTAGTCTAGTTTTATTGTTTTCAATTATCATGGTTAAACCATTTTATGAAAGCTTGAATTTATTTGATAATCACAAGAAGAAATCCAAAACAAGTGGCGTAGTTCGAAATGAAATGGGTTTAATCAAAGAGGAGCTAATTGAATCTCAAAAAATCAAACTCTCATCATTTAAAGATTGCATGGCTTTTGATATTAGAGATACTTTGGACGTATTTTCGGATGGGGTGAATACCATTACTATCCGCCAAACAGGTAGTAGTCAATTTTACACCCACAGACTCTCAACGGATAATATTTCAGATGTCAAAGCAAGTATATTGAAATCTAAAAAAGGGGAGAAGTATCTTGTTATTTTGGCTTTGATGAGGCCTATTAGCGGTTTATCTAGTCTTTTAGTTTTTAATAAATACGATCAATGTTTGTATGAAGAATTGTTAAATGATTTTGAATACGGGATGGTAAAAGACAATAAGAATGAAATTATCTTAAGTAAACAAGATCTCATTTCAGACAGTTTAGTATATACTCCAAAGTGGAGGATTAGATTGTAGTTTTAAACTTACAATTATCTTACCTATTAAACCTCAATCTCATACCTTTACTACTTTCATCAAAAGAACCATTGTTGTATACATGGTTTCCATTAACAAAAGTATGTCGAACGATAGAGTGGAATATTTGGCCTTCGAATGGACTCCAAGCGCATTTGTATAAAATATTTTCTTTGCTAACGGTATAGCTTTGGTTCAGGTCAACCAAAACCAAATCGGCAAAGTATCCTTCTCTAATAAATCCTCTGCGATCTATCTCAAACATCTCAGCCACATTATGACTCATCATTTTTACAATGGTTTCAAGACTAATTTTACCTTGTTTATGAAACTCGAGCATAGCATTTAAAGAGTGTTGCACCAGTGGTCCACCTGATGGGGCTTTCAAATACGTATTATCTTTCTCTTCAATGGTATGAGGGGCATGATCGGTTGCAATTACATCTATTCTGCCGTCTAATACTGCATTAAAAATAGCATCTCTATCTTCTGATGTTTTTACTGCTGGGTTCCATTTGATAGAATTACCTTTTTCTGCATAATCTGCATCACTAAACCAAAGATGATGAACACATGCCTCGGCAGTGATGCGCTTTTGACTTAGTGGTATATCGTTTCTAAAAAGTTCTAATTCCTTTGCTGTGCTGATGTGCAAAATATGTAAACGGGTGTTGTGTTTTTTCGCCAATTCAACGGCAAAAGAGGAAGAGGCAAAACAAGCTTCAGTAGTTCTTATTTTAGGATGAAACTCAGCTGAAATACCCTCTCCAAATTCTTGCTTAATTCTTTCTGCATTGGCTTTAATCATGGGGTCATCTTCGCAATGGGTAGCGATCAAAGTCTTTACATTTTTAAAAATTGCATCTAATGATTCAGGATTGTCAACCAACATATCTCCTGTTGAAGAACCCATGAATATTTTCACACCACAAACTTTTGTTTCATCCACTTTTAGTAATTCATCCAAATTTGTATTGGTGGTGCCCATAAAAAAAGAATAGTTTGCCAAGGAGCATTCAGAAGCGCGGCTGTATTTTTGTTCAAGTAATTCAATTGTAGTTGCGCTAGGACTCGTATTTGGCATTTCCATATAACTGGTAATTCCGCCTGCCACTGCTGCCTTGGCCTCAGTGTATATTTCTCCTTTATGGGTTAGACCTGGCTCACGAAAATGAACTTGATCGTCAATAATACCAGGCAGCATATACATTCCATAGGCATCAATAACTTTATCAGCATGAATGGCTATGCCATTTGTGTCAATTTTTTCGATAAGATTATCTTTTATAAGCACATCAGCATGATAGGTTTTTCCTTCATTGACAAGCAAAGCATTTTTAATTAAAATAGTAGACATATGTATTTACAAAATTCTTTTGCGAACATAAATAATTAGTGAGTAAAAGTTTGACTTAATCTAAACAAAAATCTATGATTAACTAAATTTAGTTGTTTAGAATTAAATAAGCAATTTCAGAATTTCGGAGGCTGCATTATTACTTGCTCCAACTCCAAATAAATCTCTAAGTGATGCGTAATCTTTTAAAAGAATTTCTCTTTTGTTTCCATTAGGCATGACGGCTACAAATTCCAATTTTAGTCTATTTTCGTTGAAATCATCTTGAATTAATTCGCAAATGACTTCTCTATCTAAGTTGAGATTTACCAATGAAATGAACTTTATCTTAACCAACATTTTTGCAATCATATAAGAAACGGGATGTGCAACATAAGCGCATACTTGAGGTATGTTGAATAAAGCAGTTTCAAGTGTCGCAGTGCCGCTACAAACAATAGCAGCAGTAGATTGACTTAAAATATCATATGTTTGGTTATAAATTATTTTAACATTTTCATTTTCATTTTCATTTTCATAGGCCGCATAAAAATCTTTTGAAATGGATGGCGCTCCAGCCACTAGAAATTGGTAATCTGAGTATGATTGAGCCAATTTTATCATTAATGGTAAGGTGGTTTTTATCTCTTGTTTTCTACTTCCTGGCAGAAGAGCAATAATCGGTTTTTCACTTAATTGATTTTGTTTTCTAAAAGTAGGATTAGGACTGAATTGGTGAATTTCATCCATCAAAGGATTGCCAACATAAGCCGTTTTTACCTTCCACTTTTTGAAATAATCTACCTCAAATGGAAAAATTAATAATAAAAGATCTACATATTTTTCTAGTTTCTTGGCTCTATTTTCTTTCCAAGCCCAAACTTTTGGGGATATATAGTATACAACCTTGATTCCTTTATCTTTACAATACTCTGCAATGCGCAAATTAAAGCCAGGGTAGTCTATCAAAATCACCACGTCAGGTGCAAAAGAGATTATTTGCTTTTTACACAAATCCATGTTGGCAAAAATGCTTCGCAGATTCATTAATACCTCAACAAAACCCATAATGCTTACATTATTATAATGCATTAAAAGCCCTTGTGCTTGACTTGCCATTTTATCTCCACCCCAGAAACTAAATTGGGCTGAATGATCTTTTTGTTTTATCGATTTTATCAGGTTGGCACCATGCAAATCGCCACTTGCCTCACCTGCTACTATAAAATATTTCATTTCGGCTGCAATGTAAAAGTAATAATTTACGTTTTGTTCATAACTAGATAGTTTTTAATTGCTTGAAGCTATTTACTTTGCAATATTAATTTCAAACATTATGTCAGAAAATAAAAACAACCGCAGCAGCATGCTCCTTTTGCTTCTGCTTTTAATTGGTTCAGTTGGATTCAATGTGTATCAATTCAATAACCATAACACCACTGTGGTTCAATACAGCAATGAGGTAGATAGCTTAATTACTGTGAGAATAGATGTCGAGAGGGAGCTGGCTTCAACCGAGATGGAATTGGAAAAATATAGAGGTATTGCAGGCAACTTGGACACTTTGTTGAATGAAGCCAATGGCAAAATTGCCGAAAAAGAAAATCAAATACGCAGTTTGATAGCCAAGGAGAAAAACTCAGCTAAATTAAGTAAAAAATTGAAAGCTGAATTGGCTGAATTAAAAGAATTACGAGATGAGTTCTTAGATAAGATTGATGTATTAATGGCTGAAAACAAAAAATTGAAGGAAGACAATGCTCAGCTAAATACTGCTTTGGGTGATGTTACACAACAAAAAAACATGTTGGAGCAAAAGGTAACAACTGCTTCACAACTGAAAGCTGAATATTTGAAAGTTGCTTCATTTAAAAAGAAAAACAGTGGCAAATTTGTTGAATCTGTTCTAGCTAAAAAGACCAATAAAATTGAGGCTTGCTTTACAGTGATGGATAATAAAGTAAGTGGTACTGGGGACAAAATGGTGTATCTAAGAATAATGGCACCTAATGGAAAACCTTTGATGGGGAATACCAGAGCCGAATTGAAAACAGTGGACGGGGAAGTGGTTGATGCCACTGCCTCACAAAAAATCAATTACACTGGTGAAAAACAAAATATTTGTTTGAATTACGAAAACGATGAGCGTATTTTAGAAAGTGGTACTTATACCATTGAAGTGTTCATTGAAAATACATTGGTTCATTCAAGCAGTTACGTATTAAGATAATCTTGGAACAACATTTAATAATTCGAGAAGCAGAGGATTCTGATGTTATGCTCATTCAGCAATTGATAACTGAGTTGGCCGAATATGAGAAGCTTCTGCCTCAAATGGTGGCAACTCCAAAATTGCTATCTAAACATCTTTTTGGTTCAAATCCCATTGCACATGTGTTTTTAGCATTTGAAAATGATATG
This sequence comes from Bacteroidia bacterium, assembly GCA_040403075.1. Classification (GTDB taxonomy): domain Bacteria; phylum Bacteroidota; class Bacteroidia; order UKL13-3; family UKL13-3; genus RGVD01. The sequence continues at coordinate 35,636 of JBBALJ010000007.1, read as the reverse complement.
CCTATTGGCTTTGCATTATACTTTTACAATTTCTCAACTTTTTTAGGTAAGCCGGGAATTTATTTAGAAGACCTATACGTAAAAGAATCATATAGGGGTAAAGGTTATGGCAAGGCCTTGCTTGAAAAAATTATTTTAAAAGCAAAAGAACAAGATTGTGGTAGAGTTGAATGGTCAGTGTTGGATTGGAACAAAACGGCAATAGACTTCTATATAAAAATGGGCGCTCAACCCATGGATGAGTGGACTACTTTTAGAATTAGTTTGTAAAAAAATCACTCTGATTTTATTAATCACTCTCATTAAATTATTTTTAATGAGCTATTTACTTTTTCATTTCCTTTGGTTTATTTGCAGTTCAAAACAATTCAATTTGATATGAAAAAACTTGTTTTCTACATAGCGGTGCTATTTACTTCTCACTTATTTGCCCAATCTAATTTAACCATGTTTACAGAAGAGGGTGAAAAGTTTACCTTGTTTTTAAATGGAGTGCAACAAAATCAAGTTTCACTGACAAATGTACATGTTGAAAATATAAAGGCGAATGCTCAAAAACTCCGCATTGTATTTGAAGATAAAAGCATCCCAAGCATTTCTGAAAACATATATTATGAGATTTATAAAGATTATACTTATGTAATCCGAAAGAAAAAAAATGCAGCATCACAGGTGAAAAGACTTGATGGAAAACCCAACCCAGTTAATTATGTTGTAAGGCTTCAAGATGTTAAACCTATTGATAGAATTCAAATTGCTGAAAAACCTGAAACACTTCAAAATACAGATATTGAAACAAGTGAAGTGAAGCAAAATGAAAAAATAACTACAAATATTACCACAACAACTACAACAAATGCTACTAAAAATCCGAATA
>JBBALJ010000007.1:15400-34659 GCA_040403075.1 Bacteroidia bacterium | reverse complement strand
ATAACTACAAATATTACCACAACAACTACAACAAATGCTACTAAAAATCCGAATAAGGAAAATGTGAATATTAATGTTGGTGTCAATGGTGTTGGAATTAATATGAATGTATCTGGAATAGAAAGTCAAAATAATACAGTTACTAGCACGACAACTACTACTACCACCCAAACTAAAAGTTATAAAAATGCTTATTCGAATGGTAATAATGTTGTAAAACCTAAAACGAGTTGTGCAGCCATGTCTCCAAGCACCATGAGCAGTGTGCTAGATCAATTGAAAAAACAGGCTTTTGAAGACAATAAAATGAACGTTATTAAACAAGTATTGGGAAGCAATTGTATTAGCACAGCTCAAGTAAAACAATTGATGTCAGAGTTTTCGTTTGAAGAAAATAAGTTGAAAGTAGCAAAAATGTGTTATGCTAAAACCACAGATAAAGGCAATTATTTTATGCTGAATGATGCATTTTCATTCAGTTCATCAGCAGATGAATTGCAACAATTTTTAGAAACCAAAGGAGCGACCTTATCAGGTGAAGAATAATTGTTTTCTAAGTATTTTTAGTGCTTTGCTATTGCTTTTGAGCTCTTGTGATAGCTCATTGCGCTATATCCAAATAGCAGATAAATATGCAACATCGGGAAACTATACTGATGCAGCGGATAATTATTATACAGCTTATTCTTTAAATCCAAGTAGCACCAAGGCTAAGCAGGGTCTTGAAAAAAATGCCCAATTAAACTTAGATGCCAAGTTCAATAAATTTGCTAAATTCATTGTAGATGAAAGTATTGAAGACGCATTGAGGCAATACAATGATTATAAATTGTATTTTCAAAATGTTAAAAACACAGGTGTTGAAATACATTGGCCAAGTGTGTATGACAAGTTATACGAAACAACTAAAGATGAGTTTGTTTCAAAACAGTATCAGGATGGCATCAATCTTATGAAAGACGAAAAGTTTGATAAGGCAGAGTTAACCTTTAAGAAGGTTTTAGAATTTGATAGCAGCTATAAAAGTGTTTCTGCTCTTCATAGCCAATCGGTTGCTAAACCTATTTACGAGAAAGGATTGAAGAATTTAGAACAACAAAACTATAAATTAGCTTACAAGAATTTCCTACAAGTTTCATCAATTGATGCATCGTATAAAAACAATAAAGAATTGTTGGATGAATCGATGAAAAAAGCGAGTTTACCCATTGCTATTATTGTATCTGATAAAAATGATGAGAAATTGGATTTAAAGAATAATCTCTATTTTCATTTGGTCTCTAATATAAATAAAAGCCAAAATCCTTTTTTGAAAGTAATAGATAGAAGTCATTCTGAAAAATTATTAAAGGAGCAAGAATTGGGTATGTCAGGCATGATAGACTTTACCAGTGCTGCAAAAGCAGGAAAAATGCTTGGTGTTAAGTTTTTCTTGATATTGAATGTTGGTAGTGTAAATATAGAGGAACAAGCAATAACTGCAGTAAATAAAATTGCTTATGATTCATACACGCAGGAGTTTACAGATAAGAATACCGGACAAATTCAGTCTGAAATAAGTTATCGACCAGTTAAATATCTCGATTATTCAGGTTATAGAAAGTTGAATTCAAATATAGCTTATCAGTTGTTATCTGTGGAAACGGGAGAAGTGGTGTTGTCAGATATTTATAATTTAGAAAAGTCTGATTATGTAAATTATGCCAAATATGATGGTAATGCTCGAAATTTAAGTCCAACTATTCCTAATGGAAATGAAACCTACGAGATGTTGAATAAATGGCAAGCAAAATTTACTGCACCTGCTAGGTTATTAGAATCCCAATCAGTTATGATGAATTTGACTTTGGAGGAATCAAGTATTAAAATAGTTGATGCTATAAATTCATATATTGAAAAGTAGCAAATGCCACAATCATCAAAAGATTAAGCAAAACCCATTTATACATTATTTTAAATTACATTCAATTGTATATTAAAGATTATTAAAATGACATGCATTTTAACTAAGAGTGTCAGAGTTTTCTATTTTTGCACACCATTTCTGTTTTATGAATATTAAAAAGATACTGAAAATTGTTGCCATAATTGCTGTTGTTATTCTTTTAGCTTGGCCAAAGCTCATGCCAAGTAAGAATGATAAATCTCAAGCTGCTCAATCTAAAGCTAAAAAAATGCCAACCAAGGTGAGTGTATACGTTACTCGCAAGCAAGATTTAGACAATAGTATTCACGTGAGCGGAAGTATTTTGGCTCAAGATGAAGTTGAACTGCACACCGAAGCCCAAGGTCGAATTGTGAAAATAAACTTTGAAGAAGGCGCTGAGGTAAAGAAAGGCCAATTGCTCATTAAAATAAATGATGCAGATTTGCAGGCACAATTGAGAAAAGCTATTTCGAGTAAAAAGCTTAAAGAGGATTCGGAGAAAAGAAATAAGCAACTTTTGGCCAAAGGAGCTATCAGCCAAGAGCAATACGACTTAAGCTTAAACGAACTGAATGCAGCCAATGCTGACATAGATTTATTAAAAGAGAATATTAGAAAAACAGAATTGTTGGCACCATTTCCAGGTATCATTGGATTGAAATATGTTAGCGAAGGAAGCTTTGTTACAAATGCCACCAAATTGGCCTCTCTACAAAGTATCAATAAAGTTAAGGTTGAATTTTCGGTTCCTGAAAGATATGCATCCCAATTGAAACGAGGCAGTGATATTTCATTCACAACCGATGGTTATGATAAGGTTTGTAAGGCAAATATTTATGCCATAGAGCCTAAAGTGGATGAGTTGACAAGAAATGTGGTGATGCATGCGATTTCAGATAATAGCGAAAGGAAGTTAATTCCCGGAGCCTTTACGAATGTGACTGTTCAACTTCAAAATAAACCGAATTCATTAATGGTTCCAACACAAAGTGTGGTTCCAATATTAAAAGGACAAAAAGTATACATTATAAGAGCCGATTCTGTGATTGAGCAAATTGTGAAAACAGGTATAAGAACTGATTCGCAAATAGAAATTACTGAAGGTTTGAAGGTTGGCGATTCTGTTGTTGTGAACGGTATTATGTATTTAAAACAAGGTTCAAAAATTAAAATAGGAAAATGAGTTTATCGAGTACAAGCATAAACAGGCCTGTTTTAGCCACTGTTTTTTCTATCATCATAGTATTGTTTGGTGCCATTGGTTTTAACTTTCTTGGTGTAAGGGAATATCCATCTATAGACCCACCTGTAATCACTGTAAGAACCAATTATACGGGTGCAAACCCTGATATCATTGAATCTCAAATTACCGAACCCCTAGAAAAAGCAATTAATGGAATTGCAGGTATTCGCTCTATTTCATCGGCTAGTAACCAAGGTTCAAGTAGTATTACTGTTGAGTTTAACTTGAGTGAAAACCTTGAGGCAGCCGCAAATGATGTGAGAGATAAAGTTTCGCAAACCGTGAGGCAATTGCCACAAGATATTGATGCACCTCCAGTGGTAAGTAAGGCAGATGCCAATTCGGATGCCATCATTTCTATGACTGTTCAGAGCGATACCAAATCGCAATTGGACGTTAGTGATTATGCAGAAAATGTTTTACTAGAAAGGCTACAAACGATTCCAGGCTTGAGTACGGTTCAAATTTGGGGTCAGAAGAAATATGCCATGCGATTGTGGTTAGACCCTGCAAAGCTCGCATCCTTTAAGCTAACTCCATTGGATGTAAAACAGGCATTGGATAGAGAAAATGTAGAGTTGCCTGGAGGTAAAATAGAAGGAAACAATACTGAACTTTCTGTTAAAACGGTTGGTAGATTTAGCACCGCAGAAGAGTTTAATAACATCATTATCCAAACTAATAATACAAAAGCTATACGACTTGGAGATATTGGTTATGCTGCTTTGGGTGCAGAAAACGAAGAAACAATCTTGAAATCAAATGGCGTTCCCATGATTGGTCTTGGGGTAGTTCCTCAGCCCGGAGCCAATTATGTAGAGATTGCCGATGAATTCTATAAGCGTTATGAGCAAATAAAAAAGGACGTACCTAAAGATTTTAAATTAGACATTGCCCTTGATAATACTAGATTCATCAAGACTTCAATTAAAGAGGTAGAAGAAACCTTATTGATTGCTTTTGTCTTGGTGGTTTTAATTATTTTCTTGTTTTTCAGGGATTGGTTGATTGCCTTTAGACCTTTGATTGATATACCTGTTTCATTAATAGGTGCCTTTTTTATCATGTATATTTTTGGCTATTCCATTAATATTTTAACTTTATTAGCTATTGTATTGGCAACGGGTTTGGTGGTGGATGATGGGATAGTGGTAACCGAAAATATTTTCAAAAAAATAGAGGAGGGGCTTTCGCCAAGAGAAGCCGCCATAAAGGGTTCTAATGAAATTTTCTTTGCTGTTATTTCTACTTCTATAACCCTTGCAGTAGTATTTTTACCCATCATATTTTTAGAAGGATTTGTAGGTAGGCTTTTCAGAGAGTTTGGGGTGGTTGTTTCAGGGGCAGTGCTGATATCTGCTTTCGTTTCGTTATCACTTACACCGATGCTAAATGTGAAGTTGCAGCGCAAGTCAAACAAAAGAACAAAATTTTATTTAGCTACCGAGCCGTATTTTGAATCACTTAACTTAGCCTATAGAAATTCACTTGAAAAGTTTTTATCGAAAAGATGGTATGCAGGACTCATCATTGTTGTATCGGTAGGGCTCATTTGGTTGATTGGTTCAACCATACAATCAGAACTTGCACCCCTTGATGACAGGGGCATGATGCGTATTATTGCCACTGCCCCAGAAGGATCATCCTATGAATTTACAGACAAATACATGGATAAATTGTCTGATTATGTTGAGGATTCGGTACCAGAAAAACGCATGACACTTGTAATCACAGCCCCTGGTTTTACAGGCAGTGGAGCAGTTAATACAGGTTTTTTTAGGATTGTTTTGGCAGATGTCGATAAAAGGAAACGCTCTCAACAAGACATTGCGCAGATGGTTCAGAAAAATGTGGCAGGCATTACAGATGCAAAAGCCTATGTGGTGCAAGAGCAGACCATCAATGGAACAGGTGGCTCTAGGGCAGGATTGCCAGTTCAATATATCATACAAAACCAAGATTTTAGTAAGATTCAGCAAGTATTGCCTAAATTTTTGGATGAGGTTAATAAGGATACAAAAACCTTTCAAGGTACTGATGTAAACTTAAAATTTAATAAACCTGAATTGGTAATTACCATCAATAGAGAAAAGGCCAAGAACCTTGGTGTGAGCGTTCAAGCTATTGCCCAAACACTACAATTTACTTATGGAGGTATTCGATATGGGTATTTTACCCAAAGGGGAAAGCAATATCAGATTATTGGTCAGGCTGACCGTGTTAATAGAGATGAACCGCTAGATTTAAAATCATTGTATGTGCGCAATGATAAAGGACAATTGATACAATTGGATAATGTGATTGAGGTTGTTGAACAAAGCAGCCCTCCTCAGTTGTATCATTATAATAGATATAAATCTGCAACTGTTTCTGCTGGGTTAGCGCCAGGAAAAACTATTGGTGATGGTATCAAAGCGATGGATGTCATCAAAAAGAAATTATTGGATGAGAGCTTTACCACCGATTTGGGAGGACCTTCAAGGGATTTTGCAGAAAGCTCATCAAATACCACTTTTGCTTTTATATTAGCTTTGGTTTTGGTTTATTTGGTTTTGGCAGCCCAGTTTGAAAGTTTTGTAGATCCGATAATTATCATGTTAACAGTACCAATGGCTTTGGCAGGAGCACTCATTTCTTTGTGGTATTTTGATCAAACATTAAACATCTTTAGTCAAATTGGTATCATTGTTTTATTAGGTTTGGTAACCAAAAATGGAATTTTGATTGTGGAATTTGCCAATCAAAAAAAGGAAAAGGGCGTTAATAAATTGCAGGCTGTTAAAGATGCTGCCGTTGATAGGCTTAGACCCATTATGATGACGAGTATCGCAACTATTTTGGGGGCATTGCCAATTGCACTAGCATTAGGTGCAGGGGCCAAAAGTCGTATGTCTCTTGGTATAGTAATTATAGGAGGTTTATTGTTTTCTGGGTTCCTTACTTTGTATGTAATACCTGCTGTTTATAGTTTTTTGTCAAGAAATATAAAGCACCCTGAAAGTAATGAAGTTGAAGATATTAATAATACTAAATAGCATAAAATTGAATTCATTAAAATATAAATTTATTGTAATTATTGTTTGCTTGATGATCCTAAACACAAAGGTTCAAGCACAACAGATTATGAGTTTAGAAGACGCCTTAAAAATGGCAATAGAAAACAATTATGCTATTCAAGTTGCCAAAAATGATGCTGCCACAACCAAAAACAATAACAGACTTGGCGCGGCAGGTATGTTACCCAATGTGGTTGGCACAGCGGGTCAGGATAATCAAGTGCAAGACACCAAACAAAAGTTTTTAAGTGGCAGCGAAAACAACAGAGATGGGGCAAAGTCAAGCGTATTAAATGCAAGTGTGGAGTTGGGTTGGACCATATTTGATGGTATGAAAATGTTTGCCACAAAGAATCGCTTGAAGGAATTGCAAGACATAGGTGAGTTGAGAATGCATAGTCAAATTGAATTGACATTTTCTAGGGTTATCAAAGCATATATGGATGTGGTATTAGCAAAACAACAGCTTTCTCTATTATCTGAGACAGTTCTTCGTTCTCAAAAAAGATATGAATTCGCAGATGATAAATTCAAAGCGGGCAAAACAGCTAAAACTGAATTGCTTCAAGCGCAAGTGGACTTGAATACTGATAAGTCGAATAAAATAAGACAAGAAACGGCATTGAAAAACAGCAAGGCCATTTTAAATCAATTGTTAGCAATAGATGTAAATTCGGAATTTGATGTTAATGAAAATGTAATCCTAAAATCTGAAATCAAACTTGAAGACTTGCAACAAAAGGCTATTTCGCAGAATGCTGGTTTGCAAATTGCTAAGAAAAATCAAAATGTGAATCTACTTACAATTAAAGAAGTTCAAGCTGAGAGACTGCCGAGCATACAACTAAAAAGTGGTTATAATTTCAGTCGTTCACAATCAGAAGCGGGATTTCTTCAATCTTCTCAAAGTTTGGGTTTTCATTATGGTGCTGGTTTAAGTATCAATTTATTTAATGGATACGATGTCAATCGTAGGTTGATCAATAACAGATTGGCTTTTCGTTCGAGCGAATGGATGTATAAAGATTCATTAAGTAAGGTACAATCGGCAATTTTGCAGGCTTGGAATAATTACCAAGGGAGTTTACAACTTCTGTCTTTTGAAAAACAAAATATTCAAGTAGCTGAGGAGAATTTTTCAATTGCTGAAGAGCAATACAGAGTGGGAGTGATTACCTCGCTTGAATTGCGCAATGCCCAAATTAATTTGATCAATAGTAAAACAAGACTTCTTAGCGTTCAATACGAGGCCAAAATGAACGAAACCGAGCTTCTTCGCATTAGTGGGGAGTTGACAAGATAAGCACTTAACTTAGATTTTTGTTTTAATTGTCAATAATTTGTAAAATTAATTTAAATTCGTTCAACTAATTTTACAATTATGAGAAAAATATTTACAACAGTATTGATTTTATTTGCCTTTGTAATAAGGGCAAATTCACAAACCAAAGATCTTCCATGGCAAGTCAGCTTAGGTGTTGGTTTAGCGGAATATAGCGGAGACTTAGGTAATGGTTTTTTTCTATTTGATTTAACTGGTCACAGTATTGGACAAAATGGTGTGTCGAAAAAAAACACACCTGGCTTAGGAATTATTTCAGTAAACAAGTATATAAATTCGAAGTTTGACCTGTCATTTAGAGGATACTATGGAGAATGGGGCTATTATAAAGATGCCACATTGGATAATTATTTCTTTAAGAATATGTCAGGGGTTGAATGCACTCCTCGTTGGAAATTCTTGGGGATGGATAATGCTAAGTTTGTTCCATATTTAACCGCAGGAATTGGTTTTGGGAGAATTGATATGAATAATGTTAGTGATGATTATGGTATTTTCGGAGTAGATAAAACGTATTTATACCAATTAACAGTACCTATGGGATTAGGTTTGAATGTAAATCTGACCGAAAAGGTGGGTTTAAACCTTCAATCTAATTTTATGTGGACTAATAGCGATAAGGTTGATTATAAAAGCAGTTCTAATAGCTCTTTTTCAACTGATGCAGCGTGGCTACATTCTATTGGAATTACTTTCAACTTAGGTAAAATAAAAGATGCTGACAAAGATGGTGTAGCTGATAGAAAAGACAAATGTGCTAATACTCCTGCAAGAGCTTTGGTCGATAAATCAGGTTGTATCTTAGATAAAGATAAAGATGGTATTGCTGATAACTTAGATATTTGTCCTGATAAGGCTGGTATTGCTCAATTTAGTGGTTGCCCTGATGCTGATAAAGATGGAATAGAAGATAGCAAAGACAAATGTATTGATATTGCCGGAATAGCTAAGTTTGATGGTTGTCCTGATATTGATAATGATGGTATTAAAGATAGTGAGGATAAATGCCCGACTGTTTATGGTAATAGTCAATTCAATGGTTGTCCTGATACAGATAACGATGGTATTCAAGATAGCGAAGATGCTTGCCCTAACGAAAAAGGTACTACTCAGTTCAATGGATGTCCTGACTCTGATGGTGATGGTTTATCTGATAATAAAGACAAATGCCCAACGGTTGCAGGTCCTGGAAGTAATAATGGCTGCCCTGAAATTAAAGCAGAAGTGCGTAAATTGTTTGAACGAGCTTTGCAAGGTGTGCAATTTGAATCAGGTAAATCAACAATTAAGAAAGAATCATTTGCCATACTAAACAATGTACTTAAGGTGATGATTGAAAACCCAACTTATAAATTATACATAGCTGGACACACAGATAATGCAGGTAATGCAGACAAGAACTTACAATTATCAATAGCCAGAGCTGCAGCAGTTGAAAAATATTTAGAAACAAATGGTGTTTCAACAGAAAGAGTTCGAAGTGAAGGATTTGGCTCAACAGTTCCTGTAGCTGATAATGTTACTAAGGAAGGAAGATCTAAGAATCGCAGAGTTGAATTTAAAGTTGAATTTGAAGATATAGTTAAATAGATAATCTTCTTATAGATAAAAGCCGACCTTAATTAAAAAGGTCGGCTTTTTTATTTCTTATACTTTGGGTGAAGTTTTTTACTTTTTCTCTGATGGATTGTTTGCCCTTTTAATTGTTTTGAAAGGACACTGATATTTCCATCTTTTTCTAGAATAGCTAATTCAACATCTTGAATTATAGCAACACCATGCTCTCTAACAACTGCCTCCAACTCTGACATGGTTATTCTTTGACTTTTCATATTTCGTTCAATAATTTCACCTTTATAAATTAACATGTATGAATCGCCTTCTACAATACGTGAAAATAGGTTTGATTTATATAAAAGAAGTTTAAATAAGTAATTTAAAATAAATAATGTAACTGCGGCTAACAAACCACCCAATAGGGAAGTATCTGGTCCAACCATCGCATTTTGAACAGCATTGCTTATTAAAAGAATTAGTACAAGGTCAGTTATTGATAATTGAGACAATTCCTTTTTTCCAAAAATTCGAATGGCAAAAATCATGAATAAATAAACGATTGCAGACCGAAATGAAATATCAAAGAAACTATCCATATGATTAAATTTAATTACTTTTCAAAGATGCTAAAGAATTTCTATTAATAACAATTTGAAATGGGAATGAGTTTTTATATTACTCCCTCCGTATCTTATTTTGTGGCATATGCATGAGTATTTTGCCCATATCGTTTACCAAGCTGTCGAATAAAATTTGCTGGTTTGGTTCACACATCAATCTGAGTTTTTGGAAATGCTTATAGGTTGCAAGGTCTTTATGGTATTTTGCATTTGAAATTGATTTAATAACAGAATCAATTGTTAAACTATCAGTAGAGGCTGATTTCAGCAAGTCAAAATAAGCTTTGTGGTATACTTTTTCACCTTTTTCAATATCATTTATTTGAGACCTATGCTCTTTCTTTAAATCATCAAATTGTAATTTCTGCGCATCGTTAAGTTTCAATCCTTCAATTATGAGTTTGTCAGGTTTACGAGGTCCTCGTCCTCCTATATATCTTTTACTAAATAGAAAGCCAAGTGTTCCCAAGTTTAACAAGACTAGGAAAACAATGGCCAATATCAATAGGGTTTCACGTTTCATAATTAGGGTATTTGTATTTCAGCATTAGTATTAAATTGATAAGCTTCAACCAATATTTCGCTTTTGTTTCGGCTGCTATGGCTGTTTTGGGTAAGAGCAAAAATATTGAAACCCAGCAAGAAAATAATGGAAGCTGCTGCTGCCCAAATTTTTGGTTTTGAAACCATCTGTATTCTTATAGGTTCTTGCTTTATTCGCGTTTCAAGCTTTATCCAAAGACTTGCATTTGGCTCCACTTGCTTTAAGCCATCTAAGCTATGCAGAACTTCATTTTCCCAATTGTCTTTTTTACTTTTCATGCTCAATATTATTTATGACGATACTCTTTTTGATTTCTTGCGTTTAGTTTTCTTTATACCATTTACTCAATTGTTTTCGAAGGTTTTGTTTGGCTCTAAACAAAAGAGATTCTACTGAGGGAATACTGTTTTGCATAACCTCACTAATCTCAACATAACTAAGGCCTTCAAGCTGTGAAAGGATAAAAGCAGTCTTTTGATTTTGAGGCAAGCTATGAATGGCTTTAAATAGAATAGCTGATTTTTCTTTGTTTTCCATTTTAACACCAGGGTGAAAGAAATCTGCCTTGTCATGGAGCAGCTCTCCCGATTGGGCATCGAATAATTGGCTAATAAAAGCAAAACGTTTTTTACGATTTTTATACTTTATAAAATCCAAACATTTGTTGATGGCAATGCGATACATCCATGTACTTAAACTAGAATCACCTTTAAAGTTTTCAGATGAACGGTATACCTCAAGAAATACATCTTGGGTAATTTCTTCTGCATCTTCTATGTTTTGAACATAACTCAATACCGTGTTATAAACACGTTTATTATATTGAAAATAGATATGTTCTAATTCTTTAGATGACATCTTGCATACAACAATACAAAAATACCTTGTGATGTTTTGTCATTATGCTGTCAATTGAACCAATATTTGTGAATGACACTTTTAAAATATTTAAAAAATTTACAAGTAGTGTTTGTTAGCGTATTTTATAAATAATTTAATTAGATCCTTGGATATTAATTAAACATGAAAAATATTGGTAAAGTGAATTTCTCAGTTACTACTTTACCTTCCTTAAATCCTGGAGTCCATTTGGGCATCTTTGTTATTACATCAATTGCCGCTTTATCTAATATTGGGTGCACACTTTTTACTAATTCAACATTATTAATTTGACCATCTACACCAACTACAAAAGATAAAACAACTTTACCTTCAATACCTTTCCATCTAGCTTTAAATGGATATTTAAGATTTTGACTCACATAGGCACGCATTGCCTTTTCACCACCTATGAATTCAGGCTTAATCTCAAATGGGTAATATGTTGTATCTACACCCGAAATTGTATAGCATTTTCCTTCTTTTAACACTCCTTTAAAATAATTTTCCTTTCTTTTTATTTGACCATTTTCGAAATAACCAAAGCAATCACCATCTAATAGACCATTTGAATAATTTTCATAAACCCAAATCGAACCAGATTCGTAATATCGGGTATTTGGTCCATCTTTTTTATTATCAACATAACTTTCTTGGGTAGTTTTAATTCCATTCTTATCATAATAAGTGAATAGTCCTTCCTTGATTTCTGGGTTAAATGATTTATAAGCTCCACTCATCTGAATTGAACCATTTAAGAAATAGTCTTTGACCTCAAATAACTCTTTTTCCTTTGATATAATTCTATAATAATCTGCATTATATTTGGTAGATATATCCCATATTTTATCATAAAATATCGTGTCTTTAGCTTGTTGGGACTTTGCCTCATAAAAGCACAATAAGACATTAATCAAAAGAAATAATTTTCTCATTTTTTTGAATTCAATTTCAATCTACCTAATAATTTTATGCAATTTCTACCACTGCATCATCTTGTTCAATCAATGAGCCATCTTTTAAGAAAATAGATTTCACAATACCTGCTTTTGGAGCTAAAATGGTGCTTTCCATTTTCATGGCTTCAATGGCAAATAGTTGTGCATTCTTTTCGATTTTATCTCCAATTTTTACCAATACTTTTGATAGTCTTCCTTGCAGTGGAGAACCCACTTCATCGGCATTACTTACTTTTTTATTAGCAGCTTTAGTACCTGTAAATTTATTGTCTTTTACTTCTATCGCACGGGTCTGTCCATTAAGTCTAAAGAGCGCAGTTACTTTGCCTTCCCCATCATTGATGGTATTTACCATTCTTACTAAAATATTCTTTCCTCTGCCTAATTCAATCAATACTTCTTCATTGTTTTTTAGGCCATAAAAGAAGGTCGCTGTTGGTATATGCCAAAGGTCGCCAAACTTACTTTTCATGTCAGCATAACCTTCAAATACCTTTGGATAAAATTTGTAAGATAAGAAGTCTAAGAAACTATAGTCATGTCCAAATTGAGTTTGAAAGGCTTCAAATTCTTTATCAAAATCAACGGGTGCAAGATGGGCATTTGGTCTGTCAGTATATGCTTTTTGAGATTTTAAAATGACTTTAGAAAGAGCAGGAGGGAAGCCTCCAGGATTTTGGCCAAGGTCGCCTCTAAAAAGCTCCATTACTGAATCAGGGAAACTAATACTATCACCTTTTTCATAAATATCTTTTTCGGTATAACCATTTGAAGTCATGAACAAGGCCATATCACCCACCACTTTGCTTGAAGGAGTTACTTTCACAATATCCCCAAACATTTTGTTAACCACTTCATAATTTTCTTTGATGGTCTCAAACTTCTCTTCTAAACCAAGACTACGTGCTTGAGGACGAAGATTCGAGTATTGTCCACCTGGAATTTCATGGTCGTATACCTCAGCTGTTCCTGCTTTTAAATCACTTTCAAAAGGATAGTAATATTCACGAATACTTTCCCAATAATTACTGAATTTGTTTAATGATTTTAGATTTATTTTTTGTTCACGTTCATTGCCTTCCATCATGGCAACAATGGAATTGAAATTTGGTTGAGAGGTTAAACCACTCATGCTTGCCAATGCCACATCAATCACATCCACACCTGCTTCAATGGCTTTTAGATAAGTGGCAGGTTGAATACTAGAAGTATCATGGGTATGTAAATGAATAGGTATGCTAATTGATTTTTTTAGCTCAGTTATTAGGACCTCGGCTTGATAAGGTTTTAGCAAACCTGCCATATCCTTAATACCTAAAATATGTGCACCTGCATCTTCAAGTTGTTTAGCTAAATCGAGGTAATAATTTAGGTTGAATTTTTGGTTTTTCTCAGGGTTAAGGAAGTCACCTGTATAGGCAATACAAGCCTCAGCCAAACCTTCAGTTCTCTCATTCACTGCATTGATACTAACTCTCATGCCCTCAATCCAATTAAGTGAATCGAAAATTCTGAAAACATCTATTCCGTTTTTACCGCTTTCTTCAATGAATCTTTCAACTAAATTATCAGGGTATGCTTTATAACCAACCGCATTTGAACCCCTAATAAGCATTTGGAATAATGTATTTGGAATGGCTGCTCTTAATAGTTGTAAACGTTGCCAAGGGTCTTCATGTAAAAAACGCAATGCTACGTCAAAAGTAGCACCTCCCCACATTTCGATACTAAACATCTCAGGGTGATTTTTCGCAAAACTTTCTGCAATGCGCAGCATGTCTGCTGTTCTTACCCTTGTGGCTAGCAAACTTTGATGTGCATCACGCATGGTGCAATCAGTATATTGAATGGACTTTTCGTTTTTAAGCCATTGCGTAAAACCTTCTCTACCTAGTTCTTTCAATCTATCTCTAGATCCTTTAGGATATTCAGCATAAGGGTTGAAATCTGGTACAACCGCATTTCTAAATTGCATATTGGGATTGATGGATTTTACATCTTCGTTTCCGTTTACAGTAACTTCGGCTATGTATTGCAATGCCTTAGTTCCTCTGTCCATTGCTTTTGAAAACTTAAACAATTCAGGATGTGAATCGATGAATTTTACGGTGGTTTTTCCATCCAAAAATTCTTTATGCCGCAGCACATTTTCTAGGAAAATGATATTGGTTTTTACTCCTCTAATTCTGAACTCTCTCAATACACGAACCAATCTATTGCTGGCTTCTGAAAGGGTTTTACCACTGGCAGTCACCTTAACCAAAAGTGAATCGAAGAACGGAGAGATTTTTACATTTGGATAAGCACTTCCTTCATCCAATCTGATACCAGGCCCCCCAGCATTGCGGTAGGCAATGATGGTTCCATGATCGGGTTTAAAATTATTGGCAGGGTCTTCAGTGGTGATACGCACTTGCACAGCATAGCCTTCGCAACTGATTTGACTCTGAGAAAGTATATTGATTTCGGGAGAATCTAAACGATGACCTTGGGCAATGAGTATTTGTGTTTTTACAATATCAATACCTGTAACTTCTTCTGTAACGGTATGTTCAACTTGTATACGAGGATTTACTTCAATGAAATATACGTTTTCTTCAGGGTCAACCAAAAACTCAACGGTACCTACATTGTTATAATTTACTTTCTTACAAATTTTAAGGGCATAATCGTAGAGTGCTTTTTTAGTTTCTGACTTTAAGTTTGGAGCAGGAGCCATTTCAACTACCTTTTGAAACCTACGTTGAACCGAACAATCACGTTCAAACAAATGCACCAAATTACCATGTCTATCACCTACAATTTGCACTTCAATATGGCGAGGAGTTTCAATAAATTTTTCTAGAAAAACTGTATCATCACCAAAAGCCACGCGGGCTTCGTTTCTAGCTTCATTAAATAAGGCCTCTAATGATTCTTCGTTTCTGACCACACGCATACCTCGTCCACCACCGCCTGCAGCGGCTTTAATCATAACTGGGTATTTGATGCGCGCAGCTTCGCTGCGCGCATCCTCAAATGTTTTTAAGTCAATATGACTATCCTCTATGATAGGCACCTTTGATTCAATAGCTACTTTTTTAGCCAATACCTTATCTCCAAGGCTTTTCATTACCTCTGGGTCTGGACCAATAAATATGATTCCCTCCTCTCGACATCTATTAGCAAAATGAGCGTTTTCACTTAAAAATCCGTAACCTGGATGAATGGCATCTACTTTTTCACTTTTAGCCACATGGATAATTTCTTCAATATCCAAGTATGGCTTTAATGGGTCAGTTTCTTTACCTATTTGGTAGCTTTCATCGGCTTTATATCTATGAAGACTGTATCGGTCTTCGTATGTATAAACCGCTACGGTTCTGATGTTAAGTTCGGTGGCAGCACGAAAAACGCGGATAGCAATTTCTCCACGATTGGCAACGAGTAGTTTTTTGATAGGCATATGAAGTAACTATAAATAGTGATGAACAAATATGCAGTTCAAATGTAAATTATAAAAGACTCAGTAAACTATGATTATTCACAATATGTGATTAGTAGACACAATAAAACTACTTATTAAAACAAAAAAAACGATTGTGCTTTGGAAATCATAAAATATTGTTATACTTGCCAACAGAAAATCAGCTCTGATTTTATTCAAGGTTACAATCCCATAGTTTTCTCAACTCAATTTTTTTAAGAAAGCATAAAGGGTTTTACAATCGAAAATTTATTTTGAACAAAAACTAATGTACGACATTATTACGTTAAACGACATGCTCATTTCTGAGCTGCAAGACATTGCATCTACCATTAAATTAGACAATGTAAATGGCTTAGAAAAGCAAGAATTGATTTACAAAATTTTAGAACAGCAATCTACTGCTCCAGCTGATGGAGAGGATGATCCTTCTAAGAAAAAAAGAGGCAGACCAAGAGTTGTTAAGGCAAAAACGCCTGAAAAAGTTGAAATAAAAAAGAGAGAACCTCGCGAACCTAGAGAACCAAAACCAGCTGTAGAGGTAAAAGCAAAACAGGAAGAGGTTACCGAAGAACCTGCTGTTGTAAGTCAACATTCGCAAGCGGATTTCAGCAACGAAAATGTTTCTTCAAATGAGCCAGCTCCCGAAGTGGTTGAAAAACCAGCTATTGAAAATGTAGCTCCTGTTGAAAGAAGACCAAATGAACCTGCTGCCGAAAATGAAAATTTTCAGGAAAGAAGAAGGCCCAATCGTTTTGAAAGACCTCAAGCACAATACCAAGAATTAGAAGGAATCGTGAGCAGCGAAGGTGTTTTGGAAATGATGCCTGATGGTTATGGTTTCCTGCGCTCGAGTGATTATAATTACATGTCATCTCCAGATGATATTTATGCTTCACCATCTCAAATAAAATTATTTGGATTAAAAACAGGTGATACGGTAAGAGGGGCTATTCGTCCTCCAAAAGAAGGTGAGAAATATTTTGCCTTAACTAAAATAGACAAAATTAACGGCAGAGAGCCTGCGGATATTAGAGACAGGGTAGCCTTCGAGCATTTAACACCTTTGTTTCCAGATGAAAAATTGAACTTGGCTGATAATTCAGCGACTTATTCAACACGTATCATTGACATGTTGGCTCCAATTGGTAAAGGCCAGCGTGGTTTAATTGTGGCCCAACCTAAGACAGGTAAAACCATTTTATTAAAAGAAATTGCCAATGCCATTGCTAAAAATCACCCTGAAGTTTATCTAATCATTCTTTTGATTGATGAGCGTCCTGAGGAGGTGACAGACATGCAACGCAGTGTAAGAGCTGAGGTGGTAGCAAGTACTTTTGATGAACCTGCTGAAAAGCATGTGCGCTTATCAAACATTGTGCTTGAAAAAGCCAAACGCCTTGTAGAATGCGGACATGATGTGGTTATTTTGATGGATTCAATCACACGTATGGCTCGTGCTTTCAACACAGCGCAACCTGCTAGTGGAAAGATTTTATCGGGTGGTGTGGATGCGAATGCCTTGCACAAACCTAAACGTTTCTTTGGTGCTGCACGTAAGATCGAAGATGGAGGTTCATTAACCATCATAGCCACTGCCTTGATAGATACTGGAAGTAAGATGGATGAGGTTATTTTTGAAGAGTTTAAAGGTACAGGTAATATGGAGTTACAGTTAGACCGTAAATTGGCTAACAAACGCGTATTCCCTGCTATTGATATTATTTCTTCAAGCACAAGAAGAGATGATTTGTTACTAGACAAACAAACCCTACAACGTATTTGGGTATTGCGCAACCACATTGCTGATATGAATGCAGATGAGGCTATGAATTTGTTGCTTAAAAATATGAAAAACACCAGAACCAACGAAGAGTTCTTGGCAAGTATGAATAGCTAAACTACTATAAAAAATAAAAAAAAAAGGGGCTCGATTTATCGAGCCTTTTTTTTTGTTAAATTTATTTCATCAACTCCATGATTTTCTCCGGGCGCGATAGGGGAGTAAAGCCAAATTGTTTATACAATCCATGGGCATCAGTTGTGGCCAATCTCCAAACTTTTACGTCTTTTACACTTTCATGTTCCATCATATATTGCATCAATTGCTTTGAATATCCTTTTCCTCTATGCTTCTCGTCAATAAACACATCCATCAAATAAGCAAAAATGCAATAGTCGGTCACTAGCCTTGAGTAGCCAATTTGTTTGCCATCTAAATACATCCCAAAATTCAGTGAATTGTCAATGCAAGTTTGCATGGTTTCAAGGCTTCTTCCCTTGGCCCAATGGGTAGTAGAAATAAAATCATTTATAAATTTTATATCTAAAAGTTCTTTATTGGTGCTGATGATAATTGAAGACATGGTTAGCTTATTCTATTAATCAAATATAAATGAAAATAAAGTTTCTTGGAAATTCCACCACTTTTCATAGTCTTTCATATTGGGCAATAACAGAACTAATACTTATCACCCTTTTAAGGCTACATGCACAAAAATATAGCTTGCTTTTGTTGTATTTTATTTTCAATATTTGTTTAGCTTGATTGTCTATTTTGAGAACAAAACTACTTTACATTTTCATCCTATACTTGATATTTGCTGCTTGTAAGAAAGACGCCCCATCGTGCACACATCAAGAGCTTTATTATAAAATAATGGATAAAGAGTTGGCTGTAATTCCATATAAGGATATTGACACCATTACATTTATAAAAACAAACACTAACGATACTTTTACCTTTTATGCGAACAAATGGCAATATGGATATTATAAAAGTACTACCTCATTTGATTGTTATAATTATGAAAATAGAGAAATTAGAATTATCAATTTCTATAATTCGCAGTTGAAGACAAGCATCAAAATTGAACAATTTATTCCTCAGAACTCACAATACACTAGTTATTTCAATATTAGTTTTAATGGAACAAGTTATGTTGAATATTCGAGTTATTTAGCAAGCAGTGGCTCACAATTGGATTCATTAAGTATCCAAAATAAAACCTTTCAAAAGGTTTATTATTTTGACAACTCTATTTTTGTTGGAACAAAAAATTATAAATGTTATTACACTAAGGATTATGGCATTATAAAAATGGAATTGGCAAATGGCGAAACATTGGAATTGATTACGAATAAATAATTGTCCGTGGTTTATTTCTTCACCTATCTACACGGATGATAGTAACTCAAACCTTAACTTTCTTTCTTTATTATTTCAATCACAATATTTTATAACAAAAATCGTCTTTTTATAAAAATTCAATTTTGTATGTTTGTAAGACTTGAAAAGGATTTTGGTATGTATTCTCCTTGTGGCTTTTATCACGCCAATGGCTCTTCGTGCAGTGGCTATAGGATATTACTATGCCAATAAAACCTATATCGCTTCTCAACTTTGTGTAAATAAGGATACGCCAAAATCTTGCTGTGAGGGAACTTGTTATTTAAACAAACAGCTAAAAAAGGCAGAGGAATCCCAAGACAATAAATTGCCTGCTTATTTAAAGAGCATTGAAAAAGACATGTTTAATCATGAATTGATTTCGGAACATACATCGGTTTGTTTCTCTAAAATTAGCAATAAACA
The DNA here is from genome assembly GCA_040403075.1 of Bacteroidia bacterium. GTDB lineage: Bacteria > Bacteroidota > Bacteroidia > UKL13-3 > UKL13-3 > RGVD01. The sequence continues at coordinate 15,471 of JBBALJ010000007.1, read as the reverse complement.
CAAGCCTTACAACAATTCTTATAACTTCACTCATCAGGCTACAATCTTTCAGCCACCCTGTTTTTCTTAGC
>JBBALJ010000007.1:0-15300 GCA_040403075.1 Bacteroidia bacterium | reverse complement strand
GATGTATGCGGATGTTCTTCCAATGCCAATTATTTCGGCATACTGCCTCAATTTAAACAGCATTTTGTAGGTGTCAGATATAGTAATCTCAGTTTTGATTCAAAACATATTCCAAGTCTTAGTGGACAAGTAGCTACTTCAAAAGATATATTGCAAAGAGGCGAATTATGGGGGCGTTTTTATCCCACAAAGCGATTGCAACTTTTTGCTTTTGTGCCTTATCAAGTAAACCTAAAAACAGAGGAGGGCAATAGCACCCAAACGAATGGCTTGTCTGACATAAGTGTCATGGCAAATTACATCATCATTAACACTGGTGATTCAGGCAGTTTTTCATGGAGGCAGAGTCTATCAATAGGAGTGGGAATAAAAGCCCCAACAGGCAATTTTGATAACAATGGAATTCCTAGTTTACAAATTGGCACTGGTACTTGGGATTATTTATTTAATGTCATTTACACCGCTCGCTATAAGCAAGTGGGCGTGAATTTGGATGCTAACCTTAGACTTAATTCAAGCAATAGCCATTATCAGTTTGGCAACCGATTGACATCAAGTATGCGTTTCTTCTATTGGAAAAAAATGCGAATGAGTTCCATTTTACCGCATGTTGGGTTTATGATGGAATATGCTGAAAAGGATATCCAAGAAAGGGTAATTCAAAAATACACGGGCGGAACGGGTGTTTATGCTGCCACTGGTTTTGATTTATTTTTCAGGAAACTGGCTATTGGTGGTCTTTTAGCTTTACCTATAAACGAAAATTTAAATGAAGGTTTGGTGAAAACCAATCAAAGAATCACCCTCCAAGTTTTATATTTATTTTAAGATGACAAGAACCATATTTTATTCAATCCTATGTGCAGCAATTCTAATCATAATAGGATGTCAAAAAGATAATACGATTGCGAATACTAGTCCACCTCAAGTTGATTTTATAAGTCCATCTAAAGGGCAAAGTTTTACTGAAGATGATACCATTTATCTTAAAGTCAACATCAGTTCTCCCGTTGAATTGCATGATTATATGTTGGAACTGAAAAATGTAACGGAAAATAAAACAGTTTATACTTACAATGGACACTCTGATGGAAAATCAGCTAGCATAAATGAATACTATATTCCTTATGTAAGTAAAGATGCAGATATGCTAATGGTTTTAACCACACTTGATCATAATGGAAATAAAAGTGTGCAGACATCAGCATTCAAAATAAAAAACACCAAAGAGGAGCTAAAGCCTGAGATTGTTATTATTTCGCCAAGTTCGGCTGAATTTGATAACAATAATGCCTTGCGAATTCAGTTGGGTGTTAATCATACTTTGTTTTTAAAAGAGTGTCATGTAAAATTGAGTAAAAATGGCACATCAATTATGGATTTTTTTCCTAATGTTGCTCACTTGAAAAGCTTTTTGCTTGATACAGCTTATCAGATAAAAGTAGATGCTTACTCGGATTTTGAATTACTGGTAACAGCTATTGATACGAGTAATATCAGGGCTGAAAAGGCATTTGATTTTCATGTACATTATTAGTAGATAATTATGAAAAAAATAGTTGGATTGTTTATATTAATGCTATTCATATTTGCATGCAATGAAGAGAAGAAAAAGAATAATGCAGAAAAGTTGAATGATGATATTATGAGGATGCATGATGAAGCCATGTCAAAATCATCCTACGTTTTGAAACTAAAAGGTAAAGTAAATGTTTTATTGGATAGTGTTAATATACCTTTTAATAGAGATACCTTGCAGCAGTTATCATCAAATTTATTTAAGGCCGATAGGCTCATGCTAGATTGGATGCACCAGTACAAAGAGCCTAATTTGAAAAGTGATACGGCTGAAAGATATTTGCAAAAACAGTTAGAAATGATAGAAGAGGTTCATGATATTACATTTAAAAGTATTAATTCAGCAGAAAGGATTTTGAATGAAAAATAAAATTAGCTTATTTAGTTTATTATTAATGATAATGGCTTGTGGCGAGAACAAGTTACCCATTTATGGTGACAGGAAAGTGGAAATGAAAACGATTGATGGAAAACAAGTGGCAGATACGATTTACCAAACTGTTCCTGATTTTGAGTTTACCAATCAAGAGGGGAAGCGTATAAACCAAGATATCGTAAAGGATAAAATTTACATTGCTGATTTTTTCTTTGTTACTTGTCCTACCATCTGTCCTCGTATGAAGAAAAACCTTTTGAAGGTATATGAAACATTTAAAGACAATCCTGAAATTATGCTTTTGTCTTATACCATCGATCCTGAACATGATACTGTTTCGGTGCTAAAAGACTATGCCAGCCGTTTGGGTGCTGATAGCAAGCAATGGCAATTTTTAACGGGCAATAGAGAGAAAATATATGAATTAGCAGAGCATGGTTATTATGCCACAGCACTTGCTGATTCGACCGAGCCAGGCGGTTATGTGCATAGTGGTGGCCTTATATTGGTGGATAAAAAAAGAAGGGTGAGAGGCATATATGATGGAACTGTTGAAAGTGCCACTTCTCAATTGATATTAGATATAACCACACTTTTGCATGAAAAAGAATAAATCCTACCTGCTACTTGTTGCGATTTTGATTGTACAAATTAGCTCTTGTGCTGATGAGAAGCAAGCTCAAAGTCGTGCCAATGCTAATCATGGTTTAGAGTTGTATGAACGAATGTGCGCCAATTGTCACCAATCAGATGGAAGTGGTTTTGTGAAATTGTATCCGCCATTGAAAAATGCTGATTATCTTAAACAAAACCCTAAAGCCATGTTTGGTATCATCAAAAACGGATTGAAAGGAAGTATTGTGGTGAATGGTACTGAATTTAACCTAGTTATGCCAGCAAACCCTAAATTAAGTGACAAGGAAATTGAACACATTGTAGAATATGTGCAAACAAGATTTTTGTCAAATTCTGAATAGTAAAGGCTATTAAATTACCAAGGCTTTTTTGTTTAATAAAATGGGCAAAAAAAGAGTCATTTCAAAACCTAATTATGCATAATATTGCTACTTCATTTTATACAAAAAGTAAACATTAATAATGTTCCCATTGAAAAAAATATTTGTTTGCATATTATGCTTCTTGAACTTAGTCGTTAAGGCTCAGTTTGCGCCACAAGTCGGCACAGACGGCACTTCGGCTATTCATAAGGACAGTTCAATATTTGTGAATTGGGCGAAAGTATGCACAATAAAGCGTGGGTGGCAAAACATAGCTGATACCACTTTGGGCAAAGCCGATGTGGGCGCGGAAGAATCCGCAATCGGAGCACCTGGAAATGGCGTGGTAAGCTTAGGTGATGGGGGAGAAGGCATTTTAACTTTTAATCCTCCTATAAAAAATGGCCCTGGCTATGATTTTGCTGTTTTTGAAAATGGTTTTCCATTTGGTTCTGGAATGTTTTATTTGGAATTAGCCTTTGTTGAAGTAAGTTCAGATGGCAATCATTTTGTAAGATTTAGCAACATATCAAATACCGATACAAGCCAGCAAATAGATCAGTTTAGTGGAGTGGATGCATCAAAAATTAATAACCTTGCAGGTAAATATATTGGTAACTATGGAACTCCTTTTGACTTAGATGAATTCCTACCTTTATCAAGCATTAATATTAATCAAATCACACATATTCGTATTGTGGATGTGGTGGGCAGTATGGATAATACTTTTGCTAAAAGAGATTCAAGAGGTCTTAAGATAAATGACCCTTGGCCCACACCATTTGGATCTTCAGGATTCGACTTGGATGCTGTAGGTGTTATACATCAATTTGGAAATTCAGGAATCGATGAATCGAAGAAAGAAGTTTCTTTTCAATTTCAAAACCCAATAGGAGTCCAACAATTTTTGAATATTCGATTGGACAAAAGCATTCAAAATGGAATATTAAGAGTAAGTCAAGTGAACGGATCTATCATTTTAGAAACACCAGTTAAAAGTAGCTATGATATACAGTCCATTCGAATTGATAATAGGGGAATGTACTTCATTAGCTTGCAAACAGATGAAGGGATAATCACAAAAAGGTTAATTGTAAACTAGCAAAGACATGGAGTTGCAAAACCAAATCAAAAAATGTGAACGTTGCGGAATTGAATTTGAATGTAAGCCTCTTCAGATAACCGAATGTCAATGCAGTAATATCCAATTGTCTGAAAAGTCTCAAAGGTTTATTCAAACCAACTATAAAGATTGTCTTTGTAAGAATTGTTTAGAAGAAATAAAACATCTAAATTCAAATTGAAAATCATCGATTTATTTACAAAATTTTAAATATCAAACCCAATTTAAGGCACTGTTGAGGTATTTTCGAATAATCGGATTCAAAATACTACTTATATAGGCGATAATATGCTTATAGCTAATTTTAGAATAATACCTAAGCCGAATTTATAAGTCATCATTTAATTGATTGACTGTCAAATTCAATCTTAATGAGCTCAAAATTATTTTATATAGTCTTATATTCGTTTATACAAAATCAAATAAATATGCGCTTACTATTTATGATTATTATGCTTGCTTTTATGAATAAAGGTATGGCTCAAACCCATACCAAATCCAATTTTCTTGATAAGAATAGATTTGGGGTAGGTGTAAATATTTCTACAAATGGTATAGGCGCTCAACTTGCTTATTCCATTCTGAAAAAGAATATATTAATTGCTAGGGTAGAAAGTAGATACTTTTATTCTGACATTAAAGATAAGGATATGATAATATACCAATCTCACATGTTAGTGAATGGATATATTAAAAGAGGCTCGCTTGGATTTATACTTGACTATCATCCTTTTGGAAATTCATTTAAACTTAGCTCCGGTTTTGCGATATTGTTTAATGAAATAAATAATGTTGTGAAATATAGAGATTCAGTGCCTCAAGGAAATATTAAAATCAGTCCTGACGAAATTGGCACTATAACTATTGGTTACAATCTACAATCTAGTCCTTATTTTGGCATTGGTTTCGGAAAATCAGTGCCTAAAAAACGTGTTGGTTTTTCTTTTGAAATAGGATTTTATTATACTGGAATTCCAACCATTAAAACTAAGGCTACAAAAATGTTAGAACCCATTTCAACTAGGCAATATCCAGTTTTGGTAGATGATTGGTATTATGGTAATTCCCCTGATTTATTGCATGATGAGTTGTCGTTTCTGCCAGTTATTAATTGTGGTTTGAATATTAAATTGGGTAAAATTAAAGGCTAAGTTTTAATCAGTTCCTAAATTGCCCAGCAAATTTTCATTAAACTTGCACTCATTTTATCTCAAACACATTTGTCTTTCAATCCTTATTCATACCAATTACCTGTTGCTGATATCATCAGTGAAGTAAAGCAGCACTTATCTGAAAATAATACACTTATTGTAAATGCCCCACCAGGCGCGGGTAAAAGTACCTTGCTTCCTTTGACTTTATTAGATGAAGCTTGGTTACAAGGTAAAAAAATTATCATGCTTGAACCTCGTAGGTTAGCAGCACGCAGCATTGCCACCCGCATGGCAGAGCTATGGGGAGATAATGTAGGGGATACCATCGGCTATCGCATTCGTTTTGAAAATAGGATAAGTGATAAAACAAGAATTGAAGTCGTTACAGAGGGTATCCTTACCCGCATGCTTCATTCTGATAACGCCTTAGAACATGTGGGTTTGGTGATATTTGATGAATTTCATGAACGTAGTTTGTTTGCTGATGTGGCCATGGCATTGTGCCGAGAAGCCCAGCAAATACTAAGACCCGATTTACGCATGATGATCATGTCCGCCACATTGGATATGCCTCAATTAACAGCTTTGCTTAAATGTCCAGTGGCTATTAGTGAAGGCAAGCAGTATCCTGTTGAAGTGAAATATGTAGGTGATCAAGACCCCTTCTTATTACCCGAAACCACAGCTCATACCATAGTAAAAGCGGTGAAAGAAAATCCGGGTGATGTTTTGGTTTTTTTGCCAGGGGAAGGTGAAATAAAAAAATGTGCTGAATTATTGAAAGGTAGATTGACAGATTTTGCCATACATCCTTTGTATGGACAGTTGCCTCAAAAGGAACAAATAGCTGCCATCATGCCAAATAGAAATGGAAAGCGAAAAGTGGTTTTGGCAACATCCATTGCTGAAACGAGTTTGACCATTGAAGGCATAAAAATAGTAATTGATACAGGTTTTGCTCGCGTGTCGCGCTTTGACCCTAAGTCAGGTTTATCAAGACTTGAGACAGTGAGCATCACAAAAGATTCAGCTAACCAAAGAGCTGGCCGTGCAGGTAGATTAAGTGCGGGTGTTTGCTATCGCATGTGGACCAAAGCCACACACGAAAGACTTTCAGAACACCGCACACCCGAGATAATGGATGCAGATTTAGCAGCCCTTGTTTTGGATATGGCCAAGTGGGGCATCAGCCATATTGAAAAACTTACTTGGTTAACAGCTCCGCCAAAAGCATCCATCTCACAAGCCATAGATATATTGACTAGTTTAAATGCCATTGATGCTAAAAGAAAAATAACAGCGCATGGCAATGAAATTCACCAATTGCCTTGTCACCCGAGGATAGCACACATGCTCTTAAAAGCCAAGCAAGACAAGGCTATTCCATTAGCTGCAGATATTGCTGCAGTGTTAGAAGAGCGTGATCCATTGCCCAAAGACAGTGGCATAGATATCAATTTGCGCATAGAGGCCTTGCGTAGAGGTAGGCAAAATAATAGCCTAGGCAATCGCTTTACAAGGATTGAAAAAGTAGCTGAATCCTACAGAAGAATGTTGGATGCTGCAATAGATAATGGCCCTGTGGATGATTATGAAACAGGTTTGTTATTAGCTTATACATACCCTGAACGCATTGCTTTTGCAAGGCCTGGCAACAATGCACAATTTCAATTGGCAAATGGCAAAATAGCCACTGCGGGTCATCGAGATAATTTGGCAAATGAACCTTGGCTAGCCGTTGCGCATATTGATACAAGAGATGGCTTAGGTAAAATTTTTATGGCATCACCTCTTAATCCTAAAGACCTTTTACCTATGGTGAAAGAAGTAGAGGTAATACAATGGGATACACGCAAAGGTGGTTTGATGACTAGTAAAGACTTGCGTATTGGAAGCATCGTTTTACAATCTAAACCTATTGCAGCACCTAGCGAAAAACATTTGTTAGAAGCCATTTCGAATGCAATAAAAAATGAAGGAGAGTCCCTGTTAAACTTTGATGATGATTTTAAACAATTGCAAAATTGTATACTAAGTGTTTGTAAATGGAATGACTTTAAAGATTGGCCAGATGTAAGCACAGGCGAGTTGCTATTGCATAATATCGACTGGCTTGGCTTTTATTTACCCAAGGTGAAAAAGCCCGAAGACCTGAAGAAAATTAATTTACACGAAGCCTTGCATGCCTATTTAAGTTGGGAGCAACAACAAGCACTAGAGCGACTGGCACCTGCTAAAATCAAAGTACCCAGTGGTTCAAGCATCGGCATCGAATATTTTGCGAATGCAGAAACTCCTGTTCTATCCGTGAGGTTGCAAGAGGTATTTGGCATGGCTGATACCCCAAAAGTAAATGATGGAAAAGTATCTTTAGTGATGCATTTATTGTCTCCCGGTTTAAAGCCTGTGCAAGTAACTTCCGACTTGAGAAGCTTTTGGGGTAATACCTATTTTGAAGTTAAAAAAGAATTGAAACGCAGATACCCTAAACACGCTTGGCCTGATGAACCGTGGACTGCCACAGCTGTGGCTAAAGGAGGAGTAAGACGTTAAACAAAAAAGGGTTGAATCATTCAACCCTTTTTATTTTTAATTATGATGCTTTGTAAGCAGCTTCAAACTCTTTGGCAAAATCGGCTAATTTGATTTTAGCTAAACTAGGTTTGTTTTTCCAATAATCTTCTTGAAGCAAACCATTGCGAATGGATTTACCCATTTGCACATAGCCTTCTGCATTGGTTTTTGGTAAGCCCGCTTGCAACATGCCATTCAAGGCGTCTTCATCGCTAAAGGTAATCCAAGGTGTATTGGGTTTGCTAGCAGCATTAGATAACACTTCAGCGATTTCTGAAACACTGCATTCATCGCTGGCAATGTATTGAATGCTTTTACCAGTGAAACTTAATTGTAATAGATTTTCTGTAACAGCATCTGCAATGTCATTGGTATGCACCAGAACTAATTTCTCATCGGTATTACCAAAATTGCTTCCCATAATACCTGCATTTTTAATCATGGGAAGCATACCCATTAAGTTATAGAAGAAATAAGAAGGGCGCAGCATTTTCACATTCACATCTAATTTTTCTAATGCCATTTCTAAGAAGGCTAGACCATCAATAGGACCTGAATCTTTGCGCATATGAGCACCAATACTGCTCAATTGAACCACATGTTGAACACCATTTTCTTGAATGGCTTTTACATACACATCAGCTACATTTTTTTGATAAGCTGCAAAATCATTGCTTGCAAAATTGGGTGGTATCATCAAATACACCGCATCTGCGCCTTTAAAACTTTGGCTAACAAAAGTTAAATCTGAAACACTTCCAATAGCTGCTGTGGCGCCAAGATCTTCGATTTCTGATTTTTTGTTTTCATTACTACTAATAACAGTAACTGCATGTCCTGCAGCTAATAGATTTTTTACTACGGGTTGGCTAATATGTCCCAACGATCCAGTGATAACGTATTTCATTTTTTATATTCATTTGCTCTAATGCGATGCAAACATATATTTGTACTTACTTTTTGTATAGTACTTACAAAAAAGTATGTATTTAATATGAGCATAAGAAAAACAAGTTCAAGTAATTACGAAAATGAGATTGAGATAAATAAATGCCCTGTAACATTTACCCTCAAACGCATTGGTGGACGTTGGAAACCCATCATTCTATGGCATTTATCGCATGGCACCATGCGTTATAACGAACTTAGAAAAGCCATTCCACATGTATCGGAAAAGATGCTGATTGAAAAACTAAAAGAACTTGAAACGGATGGACTCATTGTTCGTAAATCAAAGTCAGTGGTACCACCTTATGTGGAATATGAGTTGAGTGATTTAGGCAAATCACTATCTCCTATACTAAGTTCCATGGCTCAATGGGGCATGTCTGAAATGATGAAAATGTAATCTTATGTTGAGGTTTTTTATAGGTGCTTTGGTCTCGCTTTTGGTACTAACTGGGTTTTACTTCATGTTACGATTAACCATTCCTTACTTTTCATTTGCTACCGATATTGATTTCTTACTTACCAAACAAAGCATACTTCATATAGATAGGTGGCGTTGGTCCTTCTATGTTCATATTAGCTCTTGCTTGATAGTATTAATAACAGGCATACTACAGTTTAGTAAGTTTATACTAAAACAAACACCATCTATGCACAGAGCCTTAGGCAAGATATATGTAATTTGCGTCTTGACATTAAGTGCACCAAGTGGTCTAATCATGGGTGTTTATGCCAATGGGGGCTTTTGGTCAAAGACTTCCTTTGTATTCATATCAATGGGGTGGTGGCTCTTTACTTTTCAGGCTTATAGACTCATTAAGGAGCAACAAATTGAAAAGCATATTCAGTTTATGATAAGAAGCTATGCTTTAACATTAACCGCATTAACCTTGCGCTTATATGTATTGGTGTTTCCACATTTTTTTATCCTACCTGCAAAGGATATGTACACACTTGTGGCATGGCTGAGTTGGATACCCAATTTAATCATTGCCGAAATATTGATTCGCTACAAAGTGTTTAGTTGGAAGACATAATTTCTTCAAACTTTCCCTGCTGGTTTATCTTAAAAGTTTCCTCTATTACAAAATCTGTACTTAGCAATTCATTCAAAAAATCATTCATATGATACTCCTTTTTCCACTTGCGATTATATTTTTTACAAGTAATAAGGGAGTTGTTTAAACTAAAACTTATTAGGTCATTTCCTGATTGTACGCCAACCACCTTGTAGTCTACTATTTCAGCTTTTTTATTATAACAAGCTAGACCATGATAGATATGTCGCATTTCCTTCGGGCACGCTATAGCAGAGCTGTCCACGGAATAATGTAATACAGTAATGCTATCGTTTAGCTTATAATAATCTATGAAATTATACTTCACATAACTTATCATTTTTTCTCTTTCTTCTTTTAAAAAAGCACTTTCAATGGAAGTCAAATCAAGATCATCTGTCCAATTTCTGCCATTGAAAGCATCATACTTAAATTCGGCCATTCTATTTGGTTCATAGCTGTATTCAGATTTCATGGAAAGCCTAGCAATCATGTTCTCAAAGTTGACAGGGTCGTTTCCATAATTAGCTTTTTCATCATCATTCAAAAAGCGGTATTGATAATTTTTGAAAGCAGTGCTACTTGTATCATAATTAATTCTTTCATCACTAAAAAACTTGCTTTTGATATCATTTGTTTTCAATCCACAGGCTTCAACAAGTTGATTGATTTCCCAAGGAAGTACATTTTGATAAAGTGCATTTGATACTAAATATTCTATGATTAATTCTTCATCGGGTGCTTCAAAAAGATAGCTGTCGGTCGATATTCCATTGCGGTAATAACTTTGTTTATTAGCTAATAGATAATATAAACCATTAGCTTCTTCGTATTGCTTATCTTTCATTAACAAGCTACCAAGCTTTTTGTAGGCATTTAAATTAGGGTAAAGAGTAATGCTTCGTTTGATATTCCAAATGGCTTGTTTGATATCTTTATCTTCAAGATCTTCCCCTTTCTTTAAATAGTCCTGAGCAAGGCCTTTGCATGCATCACCAATGCTAATCAAATAACCCCTAACAGTATCTGAACGATAAATTTGACTTGCCCTTAGTGCTACAATTTCTTGTTGTTCATTCTGACTGGCACAAGCCCAAATCATAAGACAGCACGTTATAAGTATATAAGTATATTGTGAAATCTTCTTCATGTTGTCTTATTATTTTACGGCTACTATATTAAGTGAATCATTAAATCCTGCTGGAACATCTTTGGCTATGATATGACCATCTTCTCCAATCGAAAATACAGCCTTGGCTAAACTTTGGTATTCCTTCACCTTATTGTCTTCAAAACTTTCTTCGGTTATGGGTTTTTCCCAAACCCTATTAAAATCTTCAATTTCTATTTGTCCATTGCTCACAATACTACTTCTGATGCGCTCTGCCGAGCATTGGCAGGCAATGGGTTTGCGTGAAATGATATCACCTGTTTGATTATTATATACGGCCAATGTGGTATTAACCGGTTGCATATTTTCGCCCGCAAAACTTACAGATGAATAAACCAAAGCAGTGTATAATTCTGTTTCTTTTACTTTGGCCACATAGAAATAATCGTGAGACACATCGCGACCAAAGGAGGTGTTTTCCATTTCAGGGATAAACTTGGCAAAGTCATAACTTATTGATTCCTTATACCTATTCATATCTACATTCTCTTTATCAATCAAAAGCTTATCAGATTGTGTTGGAAAAGCACTTTTAAACAGAGCAAACAAGGCGTTTTGGTCATTGTTCAATTGCTTTAACTTCATATTGATGATTAATTCGTGGTATTGTGGCAGATTGGTAATACCCTTTAAACGCCAATCATTTTTAAGCATTGTGGTATCGGTAAAACCATTGTAGAATGCGGCATTCAACTCACTAAAAACCGCATATACATTGTCAAATTTGTAATAAGTATTCAGCATATGATAAGCACAAGCCTTTTTGTAATACAAGTTTACCCTTGGTTGAAATTGAATTCTTTCAGCAATATCATAAGCATTCACACATTCCTTAAGCGACTCTTGTGTTTTTATGTCAAGCAATGCATTCCCTAATTCGTAATAGGTTTTCGCATCAGGGAAAATAAGAATGGACGATTTAAATGAATTGACAGCTGCATATAACTTTTTTTTATTTCTATACTCGTCAACCCCTTTTAAAAACAACTGACGACTCAAGTCTTTAAGCGAATCCATGTTTAATTCTTCAGAATCAAATACAAAGTCAGACACCAAATCCATATCGTAAATGGTTTTATCTGTAAGCTTCAATAGCTTTACTTTTACAATGCCTTTGTGATTGGATTGATTGCAGGATAAGAAAAAGAAGAGTCCTGTCAATACTATAAACTTGCTAATTAATCGCATATAAGATTTTTCAAGCAATATAAAAATAGAAGCATGAATAAAAAAACGTGAAGTTTAATAGTAATAAAAAAATAACACCATTAAAAGAAGATATTTACATCTAATTTTAGTAAGAAATTATGAATTATCTAACCTGAATTATGCCAAATTATTAAAGATATTTTGATATCAGCTTACGGTTTAAATCTAAATACGATAGTCATAGTTCCATATTGCTCATCTGGACCATCATCTCTGCTTGAGAATCGAGTTTGCAATGCACCTTGTCTTGCTTTTTCTAGTAAACTAGGGTTAAGCGTTGTACTACCCATTTGACCGGGCGTGGCTTTAATTACGTTGCCATCTCTATCAACAATAATGCGCACAACCACCTTACCCGTTTCACTTGAATTATCTTCAATATTTGGAAGCCTGGCTACTTTTCTACCAGATAAATTATAACTTACCCCATCTTTACCAGTTCCCAATCCCGAATTCCCTAGACCTGTTCCTTTAGGATCTCCATCAGGTGAGCCATCATAGCGCCCTTCATTACCTGGGATATCACCACTTCCATATCCTCCACCTTGATTACCTTTTTTACCGCCTTTTTTAAACAATGCATTCGTGTTTACAACGGGTTCGGGTTCTTTCTTGGGTAATTCAATCTTAGGTTCGTCTTTAGGCTTAAGTTCAGTATGTTTATGTTCTTTTTCTGCTTTCTTTTCGGTTACATTCACCTCATCAGTTTCTTGCGTAATAGCAGGAGGGTCTTGTTGGGTTTCTATTGGAACCAGTGTTTCTTGGGTTTGAGAAGGCTCAGGAACTGGAGCAATATCTGGTCCACCCATGTTTTCATCACCCAAAAGCATCTTCATTCCTTCCAATTCCATTGGTGGATTGGGAGGAGAGATAACAAAAAATATTAAGGCCAATAGGGCAATTCCATGTATTAAAAAAGTGCCTGCAAGCCCATAATAATTGTGCTTTCGGGTTTTACGATCTATATAATAGTTTTCCTGTGTGGTCATAGCTCAACAATATTTTGTAAATGTATAAACGAAAGAGCCTCACCTTTCTTATGACATATTCACATCTTCACAATTAAAATGCTTTTTTGTATGATATTGCATAATCCTTTTGGCTGCTTACATTTGCGGCATGCAATTGAACTCCCTTACAGCTATATCGCCTGTTGATGGTCGCTACCGCAGGCAAACTGAAAATCTTGACCTATATTTTAGTGAATTTGCCTTAATCAAATACCGTGTTCAGGTTGAGATAGAGTATTTTATAGCCCTCAGTCATTATGGTTTAAAAGGTTTGGAAGTAAAGCCAAATGAATCTGCTTTAAGAGCAATTTATCAAAATTTCAGTTTGGAGGATGCAACACGCATTAAAGATATTGAGAAAACCACCAACCACGATGTAAAAGCAGTGGAGTACTTTCTAAAAGAAGAGTTCGTAAAACTTGAATTGCAAAGCGTGAGTGAATTTGTACATTTTGGATTAACCAGTCAAGATATTAATAATACGGCTATTCCTTTGAGCATTAAAGATGCTTTGGAGCAAAGCATAATTCCGAGCTTACAAAAAGTGATTGAAAAATTGGATATGCTGAGTAATGAATACAAAGATGTGTCGTTGTTGGCCCGCACACACGGACAAGCTGCAAGCCCAACAAGGCTTGGTAAGGAGATATATGTTTTTGTTGAAAGGCTAAAGCAACAACAAAAACAGTTGATTCATATTCCATATTCTGCTAAGTTTGGCGGTGCTACAGGCAATATGAATGCGCACCATATTGCTTATCCAACACATAATTGGCATCAATTTGCAGATACTTTTGTTAACAATATCCTTGGTTTGCATAGATCTAATCCTACAACGCAAATAGAACATTACGATAACCTCGCAGCTTTGTTTGATTGTTTCAAACGAATAAATACCATTTTGATAGATTTAAGTCGTGATGTTTGGCAATATGTGGCAATGGACTATTTTAAACAAAAGCTGAAAGAAGGGGAGATTGGAAGCAGTGCCATGCCTCATAAAGTGAATCCTATTGATTTCGAAAATGCTGAAGGAAATTTAGGTTTATCCAATGCTATTTTTGAGCACCTTTCAGCTAAATTGCCTGTGTCAAGATTACAAAGAGATTTAACAGATTCAACAGTCTTAAGAAACGTGGGAGTCCCATTCGCTCATAGCCTTATCGCTTATGCGTCATTGCAAAAAGGATTGGATAAATTGGTGTTAAACGAGGATAAAATCAAACAAGATTTAGAGGATAATTGGGCAGTGGTTGCAGAGGCTATTCAAACTGTTTTGCGTAGAGAAAATTACCCAAAACCATACGAGGCATTAAAAGCGCTTACAAGAACCCACGAAAAGATCACCCAAAAAACTATACACTTTTTTATAGATGGTTTAGATGTGAGTGAACAAGTTAAAACAGAATTACGTAATATTACACCACACAACTATACTGGAATCTGAGATGAAAAAAACAGGTAAATTCATTCTATCAATTATGGCTATTGGCTCTGCATTATATGGATGTGATGATAATAAAGTAATACTTTACCATGATCATGATACCACCAATTACACAATAAATAATGGTATTAGACCAAACGACTATAACGCAAAAATACCAGGTCTTAACGCACAGGTAATTGATTATACGCTTCCAAATGAATATCAGCACAAAAGTCAATTGTTTCCAGATACTACTCTGGTGATGAGTTGGGATGCGGCAGGCTTTAAGAATGCAAACGCTTTTTTAAAATACTTTAAACAAATTCAATTGTTGATAAGAGCCGATCAAAAAGAAGAATTAGCTAAGCATATTAGCTTTCCCCTTAAAAATTTAGCAAGCAAAAAAGAATTCTTAGAAAACTATGAGAAAATCTTTGATGAATCATTTAAATATGAAGTGCTCAATCAAGACCCAAATTTCATGTTTCGTAATAATTTTGGTGCTCTTGCAGGACATGATGGCCAAATGTGGTTTAAGCCTAAAGGAGGCTCATACGTAGTTGTTGCTATGAACTTTTAATTTGATTTAACTCAATTATATAAAAAAGGCTATCCTCGGATAGCCTTTTTTATATAATTGAGTTTGGAAATTCCTCTTAATATATTTTAGAG
>JBBALJ010000006.1:0-67625 GCA_040403075.1 Bacteroidia bacterium | reverse complement strand
ACCCTTGCGAGCAGTGCGATAGTAATCAAGGCGTTCGGTGAGTGCATTTACAACGCCCCACGCAGTTCCCTTGATATTAGCATTTGTTAGTGAGTTATGATAAAGGTCATCTAACAAGACAACTTTATTTTCCCACTTCTTGATTGAGCCCTTAGCGTCTTTTTCAGGCTTTGGGTAAAGTGTGTTGATAATTTGAGAAAACTTTTTGTTATCAACTTCAATTTGGAATAGTTCCTGTGCTTGCTTTTCAAACTCATCAAAGTATGAGAAAGTCAAACCAAGAGCCTCACGAGCAGCAGCAATTTTTCCATCTACTGTTTGAGTGTGGCGAATCTTGAATGATTGCTTAGCCTTTTTCATAGCCAAGTTCAATGTGTTTTGACACATAACACGAACAGGTGTGATTGCAGACTGAACGGCAACTGAACCATCGTGTGAAGTCCAAACGATAAGATACAATTTAGTTTCATCGGCTGCACCCTTTGGGTCAAGAATCATAGTGCGGGGAATGGCAAGAGAACCATACACAACACGACCATTTTTTAGAGAACCAGCAGATTCCCAATATACATCAGGATTTCCATCGTGAAGGTTATCAGCAAACGCAAATAAATCTTCATTCTGAACTGTCTTATAGCGTGAGCCTACAACTGAAAGAACATTTTTAGTTCCATCTGCATATGGGTCATTACGAGTTACAAGATAGTTTTCTGAAACTGAAGTATAGTTTGCAGGCAGTAATTCTGCAACAGGTTCAAGTGCAACATTCCAATTAGAAAGTTTTGCACCATCTAGCATTTGAGCAGTAGTAACCGCTTCTGTTTGATTGAATACCTTATTGGCAAACGAGTGCCAAGCAGGTTGGTTGCGAAGATTTACAGCGAGAGATACAGTTCCCGCTTCAACTTCTGATTTATGAGCAGTGGTCATTTTTCCTTCTTTCATTTTGAGTTACCCCAAGTATAGCAGGTTAGACTGACATCTGTCCACTCTGCCTAATAAAATAAGCAAGCATTTGTTCAATTTGTCCAATTTTTCGGTGTGATTAATCTCACGGTTCTTAATGCGTGTCGTAACTTGACAACACGCCCGAGTGTGTGCGCAAATTTATTGCAACTTGTCAAGCTAACACGCCGATCATTTTTTAAATATTAAAATAAAAATAGATAGCAGTAACCCAACTACTCCCCACCAAAGTAATTGGGCCACTAGGTCTATCATTGTACATCCCCTCGGTAAATTTATTTTTTAGTAGCAGAAAATCTTATGTCAGCTTTTCCATAAACACATAGGCCACAAGATACACAAGCGGACCCATTAGAAGATATTAGTGGAATGGCCTTCAAATTCTCAGGACACTTTGCACCAGGTTTTCCAGTCAACTCTTTCATTTTACTTTCGCTAGCAACAAAAGTATTTCCTAAATATGCAAGGCGGAGGGACTTAGCATTGCCTCGCAACTCTTCGCCAATTGAAGCATTCTCATCATCAGTGCTATAGTATAGCGATAAGTTATCTATACCGTCAAGTATAAGGGCTGCAGACTTTACACGTGTATACACCCAAAATTGTGTCTCAGGATACTTATTGATAATATCTTTCCAGGCATAGGTATAGGTATCATTGAAAAAGTCACCGTCCCAGTGTATACGGAATAGTTTAGGAGCCTTACGCTTATCACAATCTTTGTGAAAATCAGTAATCATTTCATCTAACAGTGTCACCATAGTGTCTTTGTTAGCGTCTTTGAGCAGATCCCAGTTATGGAGCAATACGGCTTTTACGCCTTTGTATAACTTTTCAAGTTTTCCCGCATAGCAAACTTTTTCGCAGATACTAGTGGCACCAGGGCACGAGTAAGATTTTCCAGCGGGAAGACCGAAAGTGTTAGCAATAGTAGGCGTTTTACCATTAGGAGAAACAGCGTTAGCAACTTTTCTATCGTTAGAGCGTTTTAGTTTAGTCATTGGACCAACTTACTTTGGCATAAGAATTGTTAGCATTAATTTGGTCCAGTGCATTAATTGAATCAAGTGCACTAGTAAATACGCCAGTAAGTAATTTTTCTAATTCCTTTTCAGGAAAGTTTACCAGCGCAGACAATACAGAATCAGGGGTATTATCTTTGTGGAATTCTACATTGATTTTTACATTGTGGGTTAGTTTCATTAGTTTAGCCTTTCGTGGTTGGGATGATAAGTATAGCAGGGGGCACTGACAATTAGAGGTATAAGCCCTCAGTGGATGATTCTAATTCCATATACATTTTTTCTTCCGCCCACTCAAAATAGTGTTCGGTGCATAGGTTACGAATAATTGTAGAAGTGTTGTTTTCACCTCGGCAAGGTTGGCAAAATAATTCAATGAGATTTCCCATAGTTTTTCCTTTCGTTATACCGCAAGTATAACAGAACGCACTGACATTATCCAGTCCAAGTCTTGTGAGAAATATCACATCGTACGTAAGCGTGTCGTAGTTGACAACACGCCCGACCCCGTGCGCAATTTTTGTTGAAGCTTCAACTAAATTTATTTTTTATATTTTTCTTTTCGAGAATAAATTTTTTTATTTCGAATTGGAGTTGCTGCATTACTGCGACGCAATTCTTGTATGCGAATTACTTTTTCTTTTAGTGTGTTCATTAGTTTACCTTTCATATAAATTCTACTAAGTCTCTGTCCATAATTTCATTTACATCAACGCCATTTATTTCAGCAATCGCTTCCCATAAATCTTGTTCGGTGTAATTACCATCGGGATACCATTCGGCTAAAAGTGCATAAAGATCCATTTTAGTATTCCTCCTCTGGTAGCCAAGCGTGTAAGTGGTGTTGTTCAATAATTGCCCACGCTGGTGCGGTTTTCTTTCCCTTGTATGATACGCCTTCAGGCATTTCAATTTCAGCGTGTGGGTTATCCTCATATGCTGCATCTATGGCAGCGATGCAAGGTTCTACCATAGATAGCGGAACGGGTGGATAGTGATTACTCTGCAAGTGCATAGAGATAGCAGTCTCTAAGTCTAGTTCAGGAAATAAATCCTTGTCGGCTAATTCGGTAGCGAAGTTATTTCCCATTATTTATTCTCCTCTGACTTATCTACCCACGCTACATATTCGTCATTATCTATTTCCATCATATTAGTATAGATAACTAATTGCCCATAGTTATCCTCATCTATTGCATAATCGGGTGCAATTTTTGCAAGTGCCGTTCTGAATTCATAGCCGTTCATCGTTCTACAACCCTTCTATCTTTACGGTAAAAAATCTTTGTATAGCATTTACCTAGTGGCGTGTATAAATTGACGGTTGCAAATTCATCTGCAAATCCCCAATCTAAATATTTTGCAAATTCTTTGTGAGCCTGCAATTCATCTGAGTATTCCCATACATAATTAGGCTTTGTTGCCTCGTCATAGGTTACGGTTATTTTATAGTTAGTCATTATTCATTCCAATCTAAAGTTAGTTCATCGTTTATAGTATCAACGCAATCGCAAGGCATAACGGAATAATCCTCGTCATTACCAAAAAAGATAAATCCTCCGCCATTACATTCATCGCAATCTATTGCGATTACATTACTTAGGTTATCTATAATATTTCCCATTATTATTCACCAACCTTTACTGCAATAGTCGCATACTTAGTGCGAATACTGCCTTTGTAATTTACGCCAATTAGATAGGCTTCAGTTTTTTCGCCATACCAAATTTCAGGGCGGGGTTCAGCAGAAATAATCTCACCTGAAAAGTTACGAGAGTTTGAGCGATAGGTTTTACCAATTAGTAAATCCTCTATTGTGTATAGTTTAGTTGCCATTAGTGACACCTTCTTTCTTTGTTGTTGAGTTAGTAATTGTAGCAGATAGGACTGACATAGCCTCTGCCTTGCTTGCTTGACGTTGAGCGATAACGTAAGCCTTGTATTCTTCTAGGTTCATTTCTGACCTTCTTTCTTTGTTTGTTTATAGTGGCAAGTATAGCAGATTAGACTGACATTATCCAATCCAAATAGGTTTTGTCTCATATAGTGGAGCGTGGGTTTTGTGATAAATATCACGTAATCTGTCGGCGTGTCGTAGTTGACAACACGCCCGACCCCGTGCGCAATTTTTGAACAGTTGTTTGCATTGTTATGATCGCAGCTAATAAAAAAATGTGAGCAGTTTTTATTCTTGCTCAGGAATTTTTTTGTTTTTTACTTGGTTTTTACCATAGCAAAACGCTGTTGATTATTTGCTAAACGCAACATAACTTTTGTTACATCATTTCGCATTGGAATAAATTTTTCAATGCGACCTGTTACGCCAGTTGTGCTTGTTGTGAATAAATCACCGATTTGGTATGTGTATCCTGATAGTGTCATTTGTTTGTCCTTTTCTTTTTGTTGGGTTTATTTGTTTGGGTCATTTTGTTTGAAGCACTCTTCCCAAAATCGGTCAGAGTCAAAGCGTTCATTGTCATCAGCAAACATAACAATAAAATCATTTACTAAATCTTCATAAACTTCTTCTTTCATTTCTCCGAAGTATGAGTTTAGGATTTCAGCGGTTGAAACATAATCTTTGCGAGTCATCATTATCGGCGACCACGCTTTACTTTACGAAATACGATAACGCCAACGGCTACGACAATTATCCAAGTTGGTAGTGTTAGTGAAATTACTTCATCATTGAGCCATAGGTGTAGTTGGTAAATATCTAAATCTAGAGATAACATTTATTTGTCCTTTTCATTTGTTTGTTCTTTTTTTGTGTTGAGCCTTTTTGTAACTTGCTCAGGTTATTTAGCACTAGGCTAAAGTTATACTGTTACTGTTGTGTAACGCTCTTTTCCATCTACATCTAGTAGAACACGAGTTGTATTAGCACTTACTGGAATAATCTCCTTGATTGTTCCTGTTACTGCTGATTTTTGTGTAGTGAATAAATCGCCTACTTGGTATGTTTGTCCATTTACTGACATTGTTTCCTTCTTTCTGTTAGTTGATACCCTAAGTATAACATAGGGGTCTGACATTATTCCCTAGAGTATTTCTAGGGGGTCAAAGTTAGGGGTGGGGATAAATAAATCTTCATCTAAGTAATCATTTTCATCTGTGATTGTATTGGTATCAGTATCAAACTCATCCCATACATTTCTAGTTCTTTCCCAAGACATTTGGTAGGTCATAGTAATCCTCTTTTCTTTTTTCTTTATAGTGGTATTTTAGCAGATTGGTCTGACATAATCAAATCCAAACTACGCTTACAGGGTGTGAGATACCTCACATAGCCCCTTCTTGAAATAATCCAATTTCAAGGTCTAGCAATTCTGAGGGAGTAGCCTCGGATAAATCTACCCACCCCGCACCTTGTTCATCAAGGCGAAAAATTTCAATGTAACCCATTATTCTACCCACTCACTTATTTCATAGTAGGACATAAATTCTGCAAGAGTCATTAGACCCTTGTATTCATTACAGGACACGCAGAAAAATTCATTAGCGTATTGGGAACAGAAACAGCAAACAATTTTGTTTGCATACTCTACGGGTAGAGTGTTTATTGTAAATGTAGTCATTTTAGACCACCTTTCTTTATTGAGAACCTTTCTCAACTTTCTTTATAATAGAATTATAACACAGACCACTGACATTTTGACCCCTTTTCTCGGGTGTGTCGGAATTTATTTTTGTGTTCTTAGTCACACTCAACACGCCCGACCCCGTGCGCAGGATCTGCGCAAAATTTGCAGCTGTTACACTGCAAATTTTTTATTCATAGTCTTCAAATATTTTTTCTAAAATATTTATTTGTTCATCAGTAAGATGTTCAATTTGAATTGCATTTGCAAAATCTTGTGCAACGCTTGTCATTTCTGTCATTATGCATTTTCCAATCTTTTTGTTATTAGTTTAGCATTTCCATTTGAATCAGATTTCAATTCTAATTCGCAATTATTGCATTGATAAGCATAACGGATTGTGCCTCTTGAGTGCATTCCACCGAGAGTAGCAATTGCCATATGAGTCATTTGTTCTAGGCATACGGGGCAAGGGCAAAAAATATCTTGACCTAACCCACCAATTTTGATAGTCATTATTTATTCTCCTCTAAATTGAAAGTGTTTTCCATTATCGCATTTGATTTACGGATAGCGTCTAACGCTATTGCAAGAGATGAGAGGCGTTGTGCCTCTACATATTGTTTATATTCTTCAAGATTCATTATTTAGACTCCTTATCTAAGCAATTTATACAATTACAATTTTTAGAAGAGAATAAGAATTTTAGCAATTCTTTTCTAGTATAGGTATCTAATCCATAAGAGGATTTTACTCCGCCGTTATGGTATTCGTGCACGATTGTGCTGAATAGTGTTTCATTTAGTGTAGTCATTTATTGACCACCTTTCTTTTTAGCGATTAGACTTTTTCTAATCTTTTTCCTTGCCTAGATTATTTGCTTATCTTATTTGATAAGGCTCACTAGGATTTCTTTATTTATTTGTATACGGCAAGTATAACACACAAAATCGCTACTGTCTAGTATACTGGCTAGTAGTCTCATTATTTGGAGCGTGGCATTTGTGATTTACACCACATAAACCTGTGGATAAACCTGTGGATAACTTGCGCAAAATTTAGTTGAATTCTCAACTAAACTCGCTGCAGCTTTTTTTATTTATAAACTGCCTCTTTGAATTTTTGACGATCAAAATTCTTGTTATCACTTTCAAAAATATCGCACATATTATTTACGAGAAATTTTTTTGTGTTAATATCAAGGGCGGGGAACCCGTTGTGAATTGCGTTTAGTAGATTAGCAAACTGCACATAGTCTTTTCTAGTCATCATTATTTATTTACCTCTACGCCTCTAATATTATAGGTAAAGCCCTTACCTAGTTTATTTAGTTCAGCCATTACCGATAAGATTTCATCAGCGTTATTAGCCTTATTACCTACGGATAGCAATTGGCTACCCTGCCATAGTGAATAGTCAATAGTCATTAGTTATTACCTACCTTAGTAGCGAATACCCAACGGCTCTCGTTAGGTGATAGGTAGCGATGAGAAATAAGACCCTCGCTTGCTACCATAGCGACATAAGCAGAACGGCTTATGTAGTTACCATTAGATAATCTAAAGATAAAGGGAGACTTAGTATTGCTACTAGCCATAGGGTGAGTAGGCTCTACTACTATTGCATTTAGTGTATTCATTATATGAACACCTTTCTATTTATTATAGATAAACCTTTTATCTATTATCCTTGCCTAAGATTATTTGCTCTATTGCTAGAGGCTCACCTAGGATTTATTGCTATTTAGTTATGTATGGAATACTACCATACTAGAGGGCGAAAAGTCAAGGCGACACGCCGTCTAGTCTATGTGAGTTACCTCACACCTACTAGGTTATGCTCGGCGTAGTTACCGCCACACATTGTGCAGAGTGACCAAGCGGTTACTCTACCGCAACCTGCTGAGCAGGCTACATATCCAAGACGCTTAGCGTCACTTTCATTTTGGTAGTCGTTACGACTTTCCCATATTCTATTTGTCATTTTCTGACCTTTCTTTATCAAGAACCTTTCTTGATTTTCTTTATACTAGAAGTATAACAGACCCCACTGACATTACTGACCAGTAGAACGGACATATCGGACATTCTAAATGTGAGATACACCACATTTCCACGCTCAAAGGCATACAAATCGGACATTTCGGGCGCACTATTATTTTTTTGTTTTTGGTTTTCTACCCTGTTCTATCCATAATAAAACCCCATTAACATTTTGATAAAAGTAGGTTTCACGTGAAACAAAAAAGCGGGGGGAATTAAAGTTTACGCATCCAAAGCTGAGATCCTGCATCTATAACCTCAACCTTATCTTGATAGCAATTTATAATACAGTCAATTGCAAAGGCGGGACGTTTATGAATTGGAAGATACTCTCCCCATGTATAATCATCAAATGCAATAATGCCATTAGGAACAACTAGATCAAATACAAAAGTAAAATCTTCAAGTACTGCAAATGCTTCATGATTTCCATCTATGTATACAAAATTAAATTTAGATCTAGCATCACGTAAAAAATCAGTTGATTTCATCTTTTTAGGAATAATCTTACCTGATTTAATATAACTCTCTACCTTAGATTGATACACTTTTTCTACATCAGAAAAGTCCATTTGATGATGTGCTTCTTCATCTGAGCCTAACCATGTATCTACATCAATAAGGCGGGAACCAGGATGAATCAATGAATTCTCCATTAGCCATAAGGATGCATCCCCAGTATAAGCTCCTATTTGTAAAGCAGTTATAGGTCTATCTTTAACTTGAGTCATATGTTTTTCAAAATAATATTGTGCTCCCATAGAAAACCAATTAGGATAATTAGTCATTTTCATTTTCCTTATCTGTGTCATTTTCAAATATGAAAGAGGGCGGGGGAGCAAGGACTTGTCCTTGTTCGTGCAAAGTGCTAAGTCTCTTAGCATCTGCACCTAGCTTATCTGCAATGATAGAGAGCATATCATAATTTCTCTGCTCTTGGATGAATATAGCCCCTAATAGCTCCAATATATTTGCTATGGTATCTTTGTAGTAGATATCGCTACTATCGTCTCTATTGGCCATTTCCCGCCGTTTCTTCCCCTAGGATCTCCTTGGTCAGATAGTCCCATTTATTGGCTTCCATACCCGCAGAGTTATTTATTACTAAATCTCCGTCATCATTTGTAAAAGTATAAAGCCAAGGTTTAGGTGGACAATAGACCTTACCGATCAAAATATCTCCAGTTGTGATCTCTATCACATGATTGTCAATATCCTCATCATGGGCCTCTATATAGGCTCTTTCAATATATACTTTTGCCATATGTTAATTTATCTAATTTTACTTACTGTGTCCTGTTTTCGGCTCACTGATAAATCAGTCTTTCTGCCAAGTCTCCAGGGGTTACTAAATAATTTGGTTTACCAATAAGAGTTACATCTGCCTTGCCATAAGACTCTGCTACTAATTCTGAGCAGATATATCCTTGACGCAAAGAAAAAGGCTTCCAAAACTTTTTTGTTCCAAATAGGTCTAATCCAAATGTACGGAAAATAATTGTTATGATGTCTATGAAGCCGTATGGCTTTCCTACAAGAGATTTTGCGTGTTCCGCAATAATGCTCCTTTTTTCGACGCTCAATTCTTCATGATGATTCCAGGCAATATTTGAATATACAGAAGCTTTGGTTAATGCTACCCCTGTCGGATTTGCCTCAACGATTAATTCGTCCCCGACGTATATAAATGTGTGATTCCAACGTGAGTTGGTTCCAAGGCGAATCAGCCATCCGATCCAACCGTTAGTCTTGACTACTCCAAAATCTCCGATTCTTGGTTCATAGTTCATTATTGACCCTCCTAATTTTTTCTTTGATATTCTCATATAGCTGTTGTCCAGCAATGTTCTTATAACTACATGCTAAACAGTATAACACAACTTTGTTTCCATCTTCCTTATGTAGCAATGGAAAGACTGCTGGTTTATCTTCTATATGCATAGGACAGGCGAGGAAGTCTAGCTTCCCCGCCTGCGCCATTTGTAAGTATTCTGAAAAAACTTGAAGCATCATGCGAGTGCCAAGTTTGCCTTGTCGAACACTGATTTAACATATTCTGCAATGGTAGGGTTGCCATGGATTTTTTTGTTCCACAGTTTTTTGTCTCTAGCCTTTGCAGGGGATAGATGTGCTGCCACAGCCTTGTCCCAGGAACCGTACTTCTTGAAAGACGATTTTAATTCACCTATCATTCTTAGATCCTGAATCCATTCTGGGGCGTGACAAGCATTTTTATACCCCATAAAGTTATTCCATGTTGAAGGCATGTATTGGTAAGCACCACATGCACTGCTGGAATAAGACTTGCGATAATACGCACCTGCTCCCCCAGTTTCCTGGGACTTGATGGCATTTGCCAGTCTTGATATTATTACCCGATTGTCTACTCTTGCAGTTTTTAAATTTAGCATTTTGCTATATGCGGGCATTTCAAAAGTGTCACTAGAAGTCAAATCATTAATTAAATAAACAGTTTTAAGTTTACTTGTTCTTTGATTTTTTTTCTTTTCTTTATTAATATAGTTATTATAATCTATATTAATTATATTTTTTATATTAACTAAATTATTATATTTATTAATATATAATATATATTTATTATACACCATTGTTTCCTTCATTTCAGCATTTGCAACTGGAGTTCCGTGACCAAATAATGTGATAATCATCACAAATATCATAGTCCACGTAGTTCTAGCCCAAATTACTGCTGTATTTATCTTTGTCCTTGCTATGTTCTCATTATTCATTTTGAACCTCCTGGGGGCAAGAGTAGTAATACTAAGTGTATCATGATATACTTAGAAAATCAACAAGCGTTAGGAATGTTAGTGAAAATAAGTTTAACTGGCGCACCAGAATACTCTGATAGATATGTGGGGTATGGTGAAGCATCGTATCACATGATGAGACAATTTGAAGACCAAGGTATTCAATGTTTAATTGGCGATCCAAAAACTAAAATTGGAATTGCATTTATACAACCAGATAAATATTTATTTCCTAAGCATCAATACAAAATTGGTTATACACCTTGGGAATCATCTGAGCTAATGCCTGGATGGAAAAAATCTATTGACGATAACATAGATGAACTCTGGACAACTTCTCAATGGTGCAAAGAAATGTTTGCTAAACATACTGATAAACCGATCTTTGTTTACAAGCATGGCGTATTAGATACATGGATTCCTAAGAAACGCTCATTTAATAAGTCCCGCCCATTCCGTTTTCTTCATATTGGAGAACCGTCATTTAGAAAAGACGGGCAAATGGTTGTAGATGCTTTTATTGCTTTGTATGGAAATAATCCAAAGTATGAACTTGTTTTAAAGTGTAGTAGAATGAACACAACAAGAATTTTTGATAAAGACAGTGGTGAAGTTATTGGCTCTCCAGATTCTAAATACAAAAATATAAAAATTATTGAAAGTATGCTAACCGTTGAACAAATGGATGGCTTATACGATCTTTGCGATGTATTTGTTTATCCTAGCTGGGGGGAGGGGTTTGGCTTTAACCCACTTCAAGCAATGGCAAAAGGAATACCAACAATATGTACAGAAGCGTGGGCGGAATATGATAATTACATCACAATGCCACTATATTCAAAGTTAGTTACATCACCTTGGCCAGCAACGCATCCAGGATTAATGTATAAGCCTAATTATGCAGAATTAAAGTTTTATATGAAAGATGCCGTAGAGGATTACGAAAGTTATTCAAACATAGCATATAGAAACTCATTCTTGATACACAGAGATTACAATTGGAAGAAAGTGTCTAAACCTGCAGTTGAGAGATTAAAAGAAATACAAAAAGACTATTTTTAGAATGCCAGTGTGATACACTAAGATTCTATTAAATTAACCGAGGAGAAAAACAACAATGTCTAAGTCTATTCAAAACCCATATGAAAATTTTATTGCACTATCTCGCTATGCAAGATGGTTAGAAACAGAAAATCGTAGAGAAACATGGGCAGAGACTGTAGACAGATATTTTGACTTTATGGTTAATCAATTAAAAGAATCGCACGACTATACTCCAGATGCTAAAACTTTAACAGAATTAAGGGATGCTGTATTTAACAGAAATGTTATGCCATCCATGAGATCGGTTATGACAGCAGGCCCAGCTCTTGAAAGAGAGAACGTATCTGGATATAATTGCGCTTTTCTTCCAGTTGACAATCCTCGCTCATTTGATGAAGCAATGTATATTCTTATGTGCGGTACTGGTGTTGGTTTTTCTGTTGAGTATAAGTACATTAATAAACTTCCCGCACTTCCAGAAACCTTAGAGAAGTCAAGCACTGTAGTCCACGTTGGAGATTCTAAAGAAGGATGGGCAAAAGCCTATCGTGAATTTTTATCATTACTTTGGGCAGGACAAATTCCACAAATTGATGTTAGCAAAGTAAGACCTGCAGGTGCTCGTCTTAAAACAATGGGTGGTCGTTCATCTGGACCTCAACCTCTTATTAATCTTTTTGATTTTTCAGTTCAAATTTTTAAAGGTGCACTTGGTCGCAACCTTAAGCCAATTGAAGCGCATGATCTAATGTGTAAAGTTGGAGAAGTAGTTGTAGTCGGTGGAGTCCGTCGTTCTGCAATGATTTCACTTTCAAATATTAATGATATTGAAATGGCTCAAGCCAAGGCAGGTAACTGGTGGGAAAAGAATACACAGCGTTCACTATCTAATAACTCAGTGGCATATTCTCGTAAGCCAGAGATGCAACAGTTTATTGCAGAATGGAAATCACTATATGATTCAAAGTCTGGAGAACGGGGAATCTATAATGTTGCAGCAGCACAAAAGCAAGCAGCAAAGTATGGCCGTCGTAGCGCAGAAATACATTACGGTACAAACCCATGCTCAGAGATTATTCTTAGACCATATCAGTTTTGCAACCTATCTGAAGTAGTGCTTCGTGAAAATGATTCAGTTGAAGATGTTGCAAATAAAGTAAGATTAGCAACAATCCTTGGAACATGGCAATCAACACTTACAGACTTTAAATATATCCGTAAAATTTGGAAAGACAATACAGAAGAAGAGCGACTCCTTGGAGTTTCACTTACTGGTCAATTTGGTCACAAGTTTTTTTCAGGTCAAGAAGATTTGAAGAAGCTAGGCACAGTTCTTGATAACCTTCGTGAATTAGCAGTAGATGTAAATATTTCTGAAGCAGGTAAAATTGGGATTCCTTCTTCAGCAGCAATTACTTGTGTTAAACCATCAGGCACAGTTTCCCAATTGGTCGGGGTAAGTTCAGGAATGCATGCATGGCATTCAGATTATTATGTTCGTACAGTACGTGGCTCTAAGAATGATCCAATTTCTCAATTCCTAAAAGATTCAGGTATTCCAACTGAAGATGATGTTATGAAGCCAAATGAAACTTATGTGTTCTCATTTCCAATTAAAGCACCAGCACATGCAATTACTAGAGATAAGTTAACGGCGATTCAACAACTTGAAGTATGGCTTGTTTATCAACGTCATTGGTGTGAGCATAAACCTTCAATTACAGTATCTGTAAAAGAAGATGAATGGATGGAAGTTGGAGCATGGGTCTATAAATATTTTGATGAATGTTCAGGAATTTCATTTTTGCCATACTCAGAGCATACTTATGTTCAAGCTCCTTATCAAGAAATAACAAAAGAAGAATATCAAGAAGTTCTTTCTAGCATGCCAAAAGAAATTGACTGGAAAGCTTTGTCACTCTATGAACTAGAAGACACAACCACTGGAACACAAGCGTTAGCATGTGTATCTGGAGAATGTGAAATAGTAGACATAAATCAATAACTGGTATAATCGTTATATGAGCATATACACATACTATACAAAGATTGATAAAGTAGTAGACGGAGATACCGTAGACGTATCTATTGATCTAGGCTTTGATGTTTGGCATAAGCAAAGAATTAGACTTAATGGAATTGATGCACCTGAAAAAAATACACCGCTTGGAAAAGTGTTAAAAGTTTATATGGTGTCTTTGCTTGAAGGCAAAACTGTTAAGCTTGAGGTTACAAAGCCAGACAAATATGGCAGGTACCTTGGTAAAATTTATCTTGATTCAGAAGAAAGCATTAATGATCAGCTTGTAAGATTTAATCTTGCTAAAAGCTATGGTGGTGCCTCAAGAGTTGGCATTTGGACAGAAGAAGAATTATCTAAAACAGAGATAACAGCAATCCTAAAGTAAGGAATAAAATGAAAATAGCAGTATATTGTATTGCTCTTAATGAAGAGCAATTTGTTGACTCATGGTATAACTCTGCAAAGGATGCAGACTATCTTTTAATAGCAGATACTGGTTCTACAGATGGTACAGTTGAAAAAGCTAGAGCATTAGGCATAAATGTATTTAATGTTGGCATTAAGCCTTGGAGATTTGACACTGCAAGAAATGTAGCAGTCTCTTTAATTCCCACCGACATTGATTATTGTATTGCGTTAGATATGGATGAAGTCTTAACCGAAGGTTGGAGAGAACATCTTGAAAGAGCAGAGCCAGGTGTTACTAGACCTAGATATAAATATACTTGGAATTGGAAAGAAGACGGATCACCTGGGCTACAATACTCTGGAGATAAAATCCATTTAAGACAAGGTTATATTTGGAAGCATCCCGTACATGAAGTAATGTACGGAGATAGAATACAAGAAATTACAGGATGGGTAGATTTAGAAATCCACCATCATGCAGATAATACAAAGCCAAGAACTTCATACCTGCCTTTACTTGAAGTTTCAGTTAAAGAAGATCCATACAACGACAGAAATGCATTTTATTATGGTCGTGAATTATTTTTTTATGGACAATATGAAAAAGCTGCTAAAGAACTAAAAAGATATTTAACTATTTCTACATGGAATGCAGAACGTTCCTGGGCTATGAGATATCTATCTCAGATGTCATTAGATTTTGATCAAAAAATAAATTGGCTAAAAAGTTCAATAACAGAGTCTCCAGAAAGAAGAGAGCCTTACGTTGATTTAGCCGAACTTTATTATCTTAACAACATGTGGCGGGAGTGTTTAGATGTTTGTGAGTCCGCCCTAAATATTAGAGTAAAACCACTTGAATACCTATGTGAAGATAAGGCTTGGGGAGAAACCCCTTATGATTATGCAGCAATTGCAGCATATAACCTTAAAGATTCTAAGTGTATTAAATACGCAGAGAAGGCAATAGAGCTTAACCCAAATGATGAAAGGCTAAAGCTAAACCTTCAATTCTGTCTTGATGCTTTTCCCGCTTAGTTTGCTATAATGAGCATATATGGCTACCAATTTTCCTGATGAACTAGACAATCTAATTAATCCAACACCTGCTAATACCTTAGCAGACGATGAAGTACGCCATTCCACGGAACACTCAAATGCTAATGATGCAATTGAAGCACTTGAAATAAAAGTTGGTGTTGATGGTTCTACTGATCCAAATTCTCTTGATTATAAAATAAGAAATGTTGCACTTAATGCACCCACTGGTCCAACAGGACCAACAGGTACTTCTGGTATTGCAGGCCCTACAGGTTCAACTGGACCCGCAGGTATTCAGGGTCCACAAGGTGTTCAAGGAAATATTGGAGCAGCTTCCACAGTTACTGGACCAACAGGCCCACAAGGTATCAGAGGTATAACAGGACCAACAGGTGCTACTGGTGCACAAGGTGCAGCAACAAACATACTTGGAGAATATTTAACTCATGCTGCACTTGTAGCAGCACATCCAAATGGTAACTTAGGTGATGCATACATACTTGAAGATGGAACTTTAGAAGTATGGAATCCTCAATCAAGTACTTGGGTCAACGTTGGAAATATTCAAGGACCTACAGGTCCAACAGGTTCAACAGGACCTCGTGGTTTTCAAGGTTTTCCATCAACCGTAACAGGTCCAACAGGATCACAAGGATCAACAGGCCCTACAGGTTCAGAAGGACGTGGACTTGTAATCATTGGAAGTTATCCAAGTCTTGCAGCATTAGCAGCAGCACACCCAACTGGATCAATTGGTGATTCATATTTAATTCTTGGCGAGTTATATGTTTGGAGTCCAACAACAAATTATTGGGCAAGTGCTGGAGTTATTCAAGGTCCAACGGGATCAACAGGTGCACGTAGCACAATACAAATTGGAAACATAGTAACAGGAAATCCTGGCTCTGCAGTTACTGTTACAAACACTGGCAATGCAAATGATTCTGTATTTAATTTTTCTATTCCACAAGGTATTCAAGGACCAACAGGTTCAAGAAGCACACTAACTTTAGGAACAGTATCAACTAGCAACCCTGGGACATCAGCATCAATTACAAATACTGGAACTGCTAATGATTCAATATTTAATTTTGTAATTCCCGCAGGTCCTACTGGACCAACGGGTGCAACGGGTGCTAGAAGTACAATAGCAATTGGAACAATTAACACTGGAAATCCAGGAACATCTGCAAGTGTAACTAGAACGGGTACTGCAAATGATGCAACATTTAATTTTACTTTACCTGCAGGTCCTACGGGTCCTACAGGGGCAACAGGTCCCACAGGAGCAACGGGTCCAACAGGTTCAACGGGACCATACGGAGCAGGTTATTATACTTTCTCAACCAACCCTCCATTAAATCCAGGAATTGGTGACCGTTGGGTAAATTCTAATACTGGTATTCAGTATACATGGATGTATGACGGAAATACTTTTCAATGGGTTCAACTTTGGGCAAGCGGATTTCTTGGACCAACAGGACCAACAGGTGCAGCAACTCCAGGTCCAACGGGACCAACAGGTGCACAAGGAAAAATTGGTCCAGCAGCAGAATTTGGTTCAACAGGTCCTACAGGTCCAACTGGTGCATCAGTAACTGGAGCAGCAGGTCCAACGGGACCAACAGGTGCGTCAGGCTTAAGAGGACAAACAGGCCCACAGGGTATTGGTTTAAATATTAAAGGCTCTTTTAACTTTACATATGAGCTTCCAGTTACAGGTGCATTTGGCGATGCTTATTTAGTAAATGGATTTTTATTTATTTGGCAAATAACAACAGAGTCTTGGAAAAATGTTGGACTAATTCAAGGTCCCGCAGGTCCTACAGGTGCAGATGGCCCGACTGGTTCAACAGGTGCAACAGGTCCTTATGGACCAACAGGACCTATTAGCCAAATTCCAGGACCTCTTGGTCCAACAGGACCAACAGGTGCTAGATCAACAGCAGAAATTGGAACAGTTACGGTAAGTCCAGAAAATATTGCAACTGCAGCTGTTACAAGAACAGGTACCGCAAATGACGCAATTTTTAATTTTACAATTCCAAGAGGACCTACGGGACCAACGGGTCCAACGGGACCAACAGGAAATGGTTACGGATACACAAACTCTACTCAAACAAGAACAATTGTTAATTCAGGAACATTAACTTTTACAACAAATAACATTGGTGCTTATCCAAACGGAGCAAGAGTAAGAATACTTGCAAACTCTTCAACATGGATGGAAGGAGAAATTAACGGAATATCTGGATCTTTCCCAAATTATACTATATCAGTTGCCATTGATGCATCTCAAGGATCTGGAACATTTTCTTCTTGGGCGTTTAATGTTACAGGAATAAGATCTTTTGTAACTGGCCCTACAGGAGCAGGATATCAAGTTCCAAATTCAAGTACAACAGTTCCAATTAGTACTGGGTCAAAAACATTCACAACTACATATACAGGAGCTTATTCAACAAGTTCTAGAATTAGAGTAACTGAATCAACAAACTCTGCAAACTGGGTAGAAGGAAATGTTACAGCAGTAACTACGACAACTATTACATTCTTGGTTGATAGAATAAGCGGGACAGGAACAATATCAGTTCCAGTAATAAGCATTGTTGGTCAACCCGCCCCAATTAATATTTATACAAATGGAAACTCAACTACAAGTGCAAACTTAATTAGGTATGGCACAAGCACACCTGGAGTTACATCAGGTACTGCTGGCGATCTATGGATACAGTATTAAGGAG
The DNA here is from genome assembly GCA_040403075.1 of Bacteroidia bacterium. Taxonomy (GTDB): domain Bacteria; phylum Bacteroidota; class Bacteroidia; order UKL13-3; family UKL13-3; genus RGVD01. Next base: position 49,983 of record JBBALJ010000006.1, on the reverse strand, counting down.
TAATAATGCCTTTATTTACATATCAAGGAACTACGTGGAATTCAATAAAAGGATTATTTTTTAGTTCTGCAAGCACCGTTTGGTCAAATGCCAAATCTGGCTGGGTATATGATGGAACAAATTGGAAAATTGCATATCCTTCATTTCCAATAAATACAGTGGTTCCAGTTCTAACTGGAATTGTTGCTTATAGCAATACAATAACCGTAAATACAGGAACTTGGGATACTACAGCGGTAGTTAACCCTACTTTAGCATATAGTTATCAATGGCTTAGAGATGGAGTTGCAATTGCAGATACACCCGTGGGAACATCAACTACAAGCTCTTATGTTTGTCAGTCAGGAGATGTTGGAAAACAATTATCTTGTAGAGTAACAGCAAATAATGACAGAGGAGGAACACCAGCGATAACTGCTTCACAACTTGTTGTTCCTAAATTAACAATTGCTCCTAAATATACAGACACTACTCCAACTCCAAGTTCTGTTTCTAATTTTGCTACAGCTCAAGGAATCAATCCTTATGACTGGAAGATTACTTCTTGGACAACAGGAACAAATACTACAGCGTTTGAATTAACTCAAACTGTAGCAACTGGAGCATCAATAACTTACACTAGCCCAAATACAAATGCAACAGGTAACTCGGCGGGAACTAATCCAGCAGTTGTAACAGTAAAGTCTTTAAATACTTCATGCAAAGTAACAATTGATACTTTTACTACAATTGGCGCAAACGGATACAGAATTAAATTAGATAGTGAAGCAGAAGTACTTTTAGGTAGCACAGCGACAACTTATGAGTTTACTGGAGTTTCAGTAGGATCACACACAGTAACAGTAGTGCCATATTTTAACTCTTCCCCAGGAGTTGGAAATTCTGTTAATTTTACTACAGTGTCAAAATCAAATTCAGCACAAACAAGCATTACCGTAAAAGAATTAGGAAAAATTCCAACAGTGACGGTTGTAAATGGAACTGCAACTCCAGGAGGAATTTCAGGAGCAACTTTAACTGAAGGCGCAGATCAATCTTGGAGCGCAGCTTGGACAAATGGAGGAAGCACAACTGTAACTACAGTTTCAACAGGTACTGCTTCTGGTTCGCCAGCAACATCCGCTTCTGGGACAGCTTCAGATGGAAGCGTTAGTGTTGACATAACCCCATATAATACATCAAAAGTATTAACAGCTTCTTGGGCAGCACAAACAGGAGCAACAAAATATTTAGCAAGAATAGATAGTGAGGTAGAAATAGATTTAGGAAATGTCACAAGTGCTGACTATTCTGTTGGAGACACAAGCAACCATACAATTACGGTTACTCCATACGCCAACGATTATCGTGGACAAAGTACACAAAGTGCAGCAGTTGCTGCAGCAAATGTAGTAGGAACTTCAAAAAACGTTACTGGTTCTTGGACAGTAGTAAATACGGTTTCTCCTTCAGGACTTATTTCACTTAATGGAAATAATTTTACTTGGACAACATCAGGTGCAGCACAGGGATCTTATAGTATTTCAGGGTCCAATTTAGCCTTACCATCGGGTGGCACAGTCCAAACAAGAGGTATAAGTAATTTAGGTTATAGCACTTCTTATACATGGACAGTTACAGCATATAAAAGTTCAAATAGAACTGGTGGCTCTACAAGCAAATCAACAACTTTTAATACTCTTTATAATCCTGGCACACCAATATTATCTTCAACAAGTACTACTGGCACTGGAACAACTTATAGGGCATTTGTACAATGGTCAGCACCTACAGTAACTGCAACATTAGGTGCAGCAACAAGTTATAGAATTTATGCATCTCAAAGTGCAAGTTCTAACGGTCCTTGGGTAGCACTTAACCCATCTTTTGAAGATAAAACAGTATTTTCAACAACAAGGCAGGGAACTGTTGCAAGTACAGTATGGATACGATATGAAATATATGCAAAAAATGATGCAGGCTTTGGCCCAGCGTTAATTGTGTTGGTATAAACTATGAACATTAAAGATAAAATGCTTATAGTTAAAAAAGAGATATATATAAATAACTATAACAAAGATTTTGAAGCAGTTTTAGCCCTTCAACCAGAGCTAGATAGGCTTTTAGAGATAAAAGAAGCACAAACAAAAATAACCAATGCTATAATAAGGAAGGAGGAAAAAATGACAAATCCAGTATACGAATACCTATCAAACGATGAAAAATCAGCAATTGTAGAATCAACTGTTAGAAACCTAGAGTTTCAAATGTATCAGACAGAACTTCAGTTAATTGTTGAAAAAGCTAGAAAGACCCCAGATGCAGATAGAATTGCTTATCTTGAAGAAGATATCAAAGACAAGCAAAATCAGATTGCAGCAATTAAGCTTTAAAAATATGCCACAGATACAAAAACTGCTATAATCTAGCATAGACTAGTTTATGGTAGGTGAGTATGCCAATTGATTTTCCTGCGTCCCCCACGCTAAACCAAACATACACGTTTGGTAATTATACTTGGAAATGGAACGGCTTAGGCTGGGAAAACATTACAAGTACCTTTGGACCAACAGGTCCACAGGGTCCAGCGGGATCATCAGCAGGATTTTTTGTAGCAAATACTCCACCAGAGTCACCAACAACAGGTGATCGTTGGGTTAATACTATAAATGGTGTAGAATATACATATACACAAGATGCAAATAGTTTTCAGTGGGTACAACTTACTCCTGCGTTAACAGGAATACAAGGACCAACTGGACCGCAAGGAAATGTTTTAACTGCAGGACAATATGATGGAGGAGTTCCAGCATCAGTATATGGTGGAATCAATCCAATTGATGGCGGAGGAATAATCATCTAATGGCAATTCAAATTCAAATTAGACGAGGTTTGTCATCAGCTTGGACTTCAGCAGATCCAGTTCTTGCAGAAGGTGAGTTAGCAGTTGAAACTGATACTTTAAAATTTAAAGTTGGTAACGGTTCTACAAACTGGAATATTTTACCTTATGCATCTGGTCAAACTGGTTCACAAGGACCAACAGGACCAACGGGTGCTACTGGTAAATTTGGAATGAATCCAGTATTTAGCCGTCAAGGTAGTTTAGTTGCAACGCAAGGTACACAAAGATTTTATATAGAAAGAGCAGGAACAGTTAGCACAGTACGTGTTAGCGTAGGAACACCATCAAGTGGTTCAGCAATCATTGTTGATGTTCGAATAAATGAAGCTTCTATGTTGAACGCACCAATTGTTTTACAACCAGGTGAGTACACAAAGCTAGGTTCAATATCAAAGGTTTCCGTATTACCCAATGATTACGTAACAGTAAACATTGATGGAGTCGGATCAGTTACAGCAGGGGCAAACCTTACAGTAACTTTAGTAATCGAATAAAAAAAACAGAAACAAAAGGAGAAAAAATAAATGGCAGGTCAATTTTCAGACACAGGTAGTAGATACGCCCTTGAAGCACTAACTGGTCGTTCCTCTTTGGGACTAACAAATAATCAGAAGTCAATCACATCGTTCACAGCAGTAAACTTAGACGTAGCACCAAACGTAAACACAGGTGTTGCTCGTACAGGTTTTACTCTTGTTAACGTAGCAGATGTAACTGGTATTGTCCCAGGTATGACAGTAGTTATCGCAGGTGTTGCAACAGTAACAGCTCTTAACGCAGCATGGGTAGTTCAGAACGTGAACTATGCAAACAATCAGTTCTCAATTCTTAACTCAACAGTAACATCAGGTGCAACTGGTGGTATTGTTTACTTCCTTCCACAAGGAAAAACAACATACATTGCACTTTGCACAGCACAACCACTAGATAATAACTATCTACAAACATCAGGTGCTCCAGGAACTCTACAGATCCAGGAATACGCTGCAACAGGTTATGTTCGTCAATCAATCACATGGTCAGCAGCAACAGGTCCTAACTCAGGAACATCAACAGTGTTTGTTGGAACAGGACAAAACGTAAATGGTGTTGGAACAGCAGCTCCAACATTTTCACCAGGCCTATCAACAAACCTTACAGTTACAAACATTGTAATTTCTGGTTCAACAGGTAATCCTCCATACGTTGCAACAGTTACAACATCCGCTAACCAGGGTGTTGCAGTTGGAGACAACATTACAATTGGTGGTTCATGGACAGGTGGTACAGGAACAATTTCAGCAGGTACATATACAGTTACTTCAGTTCCTTCATCTACAACATTTACATTTGGTACAAACCAAACAACAATTACAGGAAATGCTACATCAGCTTCAGCGAATGGTACATTCACTGGTGGTACAGCACTTCTAAACGGACCATACAACGTTACATTTACAACATACAATACAGCAACAGGTACAGGTACAGCAGCAATTGCTAACCACGGACTTGTTATTGGTTCAACAGTTAACGTAATCGGCACAACAATTTCAGCAGGTGTTTTGGATCAAGTCAACGCAACCGTTGTAGCAGTTCCAACAACATCAACATTTACAGTAGCCTCACAGCTTACTGGAACAGGTGCAGCAACAACTAACGTTTCAATTGCAGCATCAGCAACAACTGTTTACCCAACTTCATACTTTGTTAACGGTACAACAGCAATTCCAGCAACTGGATTCGTAACATACATTGCATCTAACAGCTTTAGAGCTGGAGATACAGTAGTTATTTCTGGTGCAACTGGTGTAACAGGATACAATAGAACTACACAGGTATTTGCGTCTAACGCAGGTGCATTTGTTGTCTTTGATCCAACAACTGGTGCCCCAGGAGGAACAATTTCTGTAGCTCGTGTTGGTGCAGTATCTGTCGGTGGACTTATTCAAGGACCTGCATCAGGTTCTTTGACATTTGGTGCATTCACAGCAGGAACAGGTGCAACTGTCACACACGCAGCACTTGTTTCAACACCAACAGCTAACTCAGTAGTTGCAGTAGGTGCTGTTACAGCATCTACACCAGCAGCAGGATTTGTAAGAATTCTTACATCTGCAGCACACGGTCTAAACGCAGGACATCAAGTCTACATCAATGGTATTACACCACTTGGTTACAATGGACTTTACACTGTCGTAGGCGTAGACACAGCAGCTCCAACAACCGCTTTCTATATTGCAAACTCTACAACAGGTTCTTCAACAGTAGCTGGTACAGTTTCAGGTATTCAAAATGGTGAACTTCTTGCATGGTGGGCATTGGATACTCCAAGAACACCAGCTGTTAACGACCAAGTTACAATTGGTACTAATCAGCTAAGCTTGTACGTAAACTAATATTTAGTTTATTAAAACATTATGGTTGCCCACCCCTTCGGGGGTGGGCACTATAAAAAATACAAAATTAAGAGGTGAGCAATGCTGATAATGTCCGTTTCCGCAAAAACAGAAACCACAGTCAAAGCATATGCAACCCCTGGGGTTATTTATAATGCACAAGCATCAATCCTTGTAAGCCCACAAGTAGAAATTAAACCTCCTTCAAAAAAACAAAATTTAAGTCTTTCGTCAATGTTTAAAATTGGAAATGCAATAAAGGGCAAACAAATAAAGCCAAAAGTAAATATGAAAACATATGAGGCAAGTCAAAACTCACCTCACATTTTTGGTACAATTTTCAATTCTAAACAGTTCTTAACCGCCACATCATCATTATCCATTGACAAGAATAATGATGTTTCTCCCATATTAATCGCTTGTCCTAGTATATCTGGGACAAGCGATTTTTATGTTTTAGCGGGGGGAATGAATGGCTAATCTACTACTACAAACAGGAGGTATATTCTCTGGCAATACAAGTACAGTAACATTAACAGATTCAGTTAATCCTGGTGACTTAATTATTGTTCAAGTTGCACAAAAAGAAGGATCTCTTGGAACAATATCTGATGGTCTTAATATTTACTATATTTATTCTTCTAATACAAACCCAACAGCACCACAATCATATAATTTTTATACAGTAGCTTCCTCTAGACTTGAGATAGGTCAAACAATAACCTATACGGCAAATGGATCTCCTACCGCCATTGGCTCTGCTTTATACATATTTAGAAAAGCAGAAGGTGAAAGATTTGGTCAACCTATAGCATATACTTCTACAACTGGTGCTACTCCTGTAACAAGTATAACAACATCTATTCCTTCAGCACTTGCTCCCGCCATACTTATTGGCACAACATCTTTGCAAAGTTTAGCTGGATATAACTTTCCAGCAAACAGCGATGGTGGTGCTCCATGGACTGGAACATATTTAGATTCATACTCAGGTCTTGCTGCTTCATTTAAGATATCAAGATCTAATGCTACACAGACCTATACTTCATCTTTTAGTGCAACAACAGCATTTCAAACATTATTAAATTTTCCAATCCTTCTTGATGTAGGTCAGGCATCTACAGTTTCAAATGGATATATTAATCCAATTAAACTTATAAGCGCAGCACAAGCAGGTGCAATTGCTGGTGGAAATATTGCTTTAAATGCAGCAACAAATTCAACTTCTTCAAAAGCATCAGCTAAAGTAACAATAGTAGATCCAATATCAGTATCTATTCAACCAACACCAACGTTAAATGCAAAAGCAATTTTATCAGATAACTTTAGATTTATTTATGATTTAATCTCAGTAATTTCTGCTATATCAAATGCAAGAATTAATCCTTCATCTATTGCTCTAGTTATTTCTCCCATAAGAGCACAAGCTCAATCTAATGCATTAATCTTTACCTCATCTACCATGCCAATTAGCTCTATAAGAGCAATTGGGGCGGGAACAGGTTATATAGACCCATTAGTATCAGGTATACTTACCTATAACCTATCACTATTTGCATCAGGTAAGCCAGCACTTAGGGACAGCTTTAGCCTAGTTATATCTATGCCTACAAATACTGATGTAGGAAATAATGCTGCATCTGACACTAATGCAAATTCAAGTTTTACCGTCAATTATAGATTCCCGCTTTTTGCAGGATCTACAGCTAATTCATTTATTAATCTTTCTCCAGTTGCAACACCATTTAGGCTATCTATCAATGCTAAGTCTGGCGTAGATGTTATTTCTTTGGTATCATTTAATCCAATAGCAATCGGTGGAGTTAACTCAAATTCAACCATTAAAACTTCAATTGTTGCATCTACACTTTCTTCAAATGCCATAGCAGATTCAAATACTTTTGAAAAGTTTAATTTCCAATCAAGAATAATTGAAAGAGTAATTACTAAGTCAAACCTTAATATAGCAGAGACATCTTCCATTGTCCTTAGAGTTGCTGTCAATGCACAATCTAGTGGTTATTTTGATCCATTACTTAAGCCACTTAATGATCTTTCACTTGAGATTGGCCCAACTAAAGCATTATCAAATGCTAACTCAAGAATAGCAATTGCATCAACATTTATCTTTGCAGCAATTGCAGATTCAACCTTATCTGAAAAATTTAATTTCCAAACAGTATTCACAGAAAGAATTAATGCTAAATCTGGTGCAGCTGTTGTTACATTTAACACACAAAACATACTACAAAATTCTCAATTTGATTTGGGTATAGCAAACTGGTACTCAGTTGGAACTGAGGGATACATTTATGATGGTATCGAAAAAACATCTCGTATTGTTTTTGTACAAGGGATAAATGATTATTCAAATGAACAATACGGACCTTTAGGAATATATCAAACATTTAAGAATTTTGGCACAAACAAAAGATATACAATATCTGCACTTGTAAAAAATGTTGGTCCAGTAGATTCTTCAAGAGAGATGTATGTTGGAATTAGGTTTGATGACGGAACTATTGTTAATTCTATTCCAAGAATGGTTTCAACTTCAGACGGATGGGTTACCTTAACTGCAGAAGGATTTTACTCTACAAGCATTATTAATCAAGCAACAGCCTATGTTATTACATCTACTCCATTTGATAACTCATCCTCAGACGTAGCAGCTGTTGACTCAGTTATACTTTCTATAACAGACACAATTAACACAATACCTCTTTCACTTAAGGCATCTGTATCTTCAACGGGCTACTTTGATCCACTGCTAAAAACTCTTGATACATTAACTATAGAAATTGGTCCAGCAAGGGCAAGATCTAACGCAGTAGATAGATTTAGAGTAATTGGTACATTTAGCGAAATTGCAATAGCTAAATCAAATCCAACAGAAAAGTTTAATTTCCAAACTGTATTTAAAGAAAGAGTAAACGCTAAATCTACTGCATTTGAAGAATTAAACTTTAATCTTGCAGGAATAGCAAAAGCAAACATTAAGTCTTATGCACTTGTAGATCCAGTGTTTGGAATAAGTAATGGAGTTATTCTTGAACCACTCAATGGTAAAGCATCGTCTAGTTTAAATATACAAACTGCATTAATTGGCCCATTGTTACGCCTTACAGATACTCTAAATCTTTTTGCAGATTCAAGCGGGCTAGAAAGATTTGCAGTATCTTCTAGAATCTCACCTATATCCGCCTTTGCTAAAGCAGACAATAGAATTAATGTCCTATTCCCAATTCCACTAAGACTTACAGTCAATGCATTATCAAGTGGATATATTGATCCATTAATTAATTCAATTGGCACTTCAGTTCTTATAAACCTAACAACTGGAGAAAAATCAAATGCTGAAATATCTACATATTCCATTATTAATCCAATACTTGACCTTACTGCAGATACTAGTGCAAGAGATAAATTTGTATTCCAGTCAAGATTAATTCAATCTATAAATGCTATTAGTAACGGTTTAATTATAGAAAGATCTATACAACCGCTAAGACTTGCTATCAATGCACAATCAAATGGTTATGTAGACCCATTAGTTTCTTCAATTGGAACTTTTAGCCCAATTAGATTAATTGCAACCGCAAAGGTATTTGGACAAGCAGAAACTGGAATTCAGCTAGGACTAACCGCATACGATTATATTAATGCAGGAGTAAAATCAAATGCCTTTGAAAGATTAAGAAATCAGTACATACTTATTGAAAATGTTACATCAAATACAAATGCTAATAGCAGATTTACGTCTGTTCTGCCAATTGGACCAATTCAAGCATTTGCCACAGGCTCTGGATACCTTGACACTTCAATAGGCCCAGTTAATTCACTTGCAATAAGATCTACAGGTATTGCAAAGCAAAACCTCAAAGAATATATTATTTTTGAGTCATTGCCAACTACTTCAATCAATACAAAGTCTAATGCAGCAGATAGATTTAATTTTAAGAATGTTGTAATTCAATCTGTAAACGCAGATACAAATGGGATTATTATTGAAAGATCAGTAATGCCTATAGGTGCAACAAGAGCTATTGCTCAAGCATCAGGATACTTTGATCCATTTGTAGTATCTCAATCAATAAACTTAATTCTTTCTGCAGGAGGAAATTCTGGAGCATATGACAGAATAAGCCTTATTCAAACATTCTTGCCTATAGTACCAGTTGCACCAATCACTGAAAACCAGTTGCAAAATATTTCTATAGAAGCGGGAATAGGTGCTTGGTACGGAATTAACAATAGCGTATCAATAATATCAGACCCCGTACAAGATGGTTCATATAGTCTTCTTGTGTCAGCACTCAATACATATGATGAATTCCCAGAAGGACCATTTGGAGCACGTCAAGACTTTATTGCTATCCAAGATAGAAGATATACATTTACCGCATACGTGCGTAATACCTCTGGCGATTCCCCACGAAATATGTATCTTGCTATTAAGTGGAAAGATAACAGAGTTTCTACTGGAGTTGCCGTTCCAGTTGCTTCAGGAGATGGCTGGGTACAACTAAAGCTTGACTGCATTGGCGCAATTAATGGACAAGCAACAGCGTATATACTTACATCAACCCCATTTAATAGCATTAGCGGGGACACTGCTGTAATTGATAATGTATCTTTAACTATTACAGATACAGAATCTACTCTTCCATACCTTGGAATATCAGTCAAGTCTAATGCTAACTCAAGAGTTACACTTGTAAACAACTCTATTTCATTAAAAGCTGCAACAACTACAAATGCTAATATAACAACTTCATCTGTTATGCCTCTTGGAGTTAATAGTGCATTTGCAACAGCAATAGTAGATGCAATTATTTCAAGAAATATAATTTTAAGCCTATCTGCAAATGCTAAATCTCAAGGAAGATTCCCAGTATCTATTTATCTTGTAGGTGTAGCTCAATCAAATGCATTTGAAAAATTTGTATTTAACTATATACTTCCAATGCAGGTTACTACAACCTCCAGTGGATTTATTCCACCTATTCTTGAGGGAAGAGAGATATCTCTTACACCTCAAATAGTAAATGCAAAAGCAGGGGCAAATGAAAAACTAAGTTTACTTATGCAATTGGTTGCAGATCAACCAGAACAGTTTGAAGATGTTAATCTTGTAAGAGATGCCGACTTTAACCTAGGCTCTTTTTACTGGTCTGGAGTTACAAATGGAGTAGAGTTTACCTCTGAAGACTCATATGATGGTGGAAAAAGCTTAGTCCTTAAATACAAAGATTTCTCTGACCCAGATTCACTTCTCCCAATAGCTGCAACTCAAGACTTTGTTGCACTTACAGGCAGAGACTACACTTTTAGTGCTTGGGTTAAAAATGCTGTTGGTGGCCCAAGAACAATGCAACTTAAAATTGTTTACTCAACTGGTATCTCAGAAGGTGCTCTTGTAACCGTTGCCCCTGAAGATGGTTGGGTAAAACTTTCATTAACTGCTACTGCTAAAAACAGTGGTCCTGCAACAATGTATATTGTTGGTTCTTATGCATACAAATTCTTTTCCACAGATGTTACTTTAGTTGATACCGTTTCTTTAGTTGTTGCCAATGCTCCTGCAAAAATTATTTCTGCAAGAGTCAAATCAAATGGTTTTGATAGATTTGTTGTTCAAAGATCAATTTCTATGTCTGCTTCTGCAGATAGCAATGGTTCTGATAGATTTGTTGCTTCATATAGAATTTCTCCAATTTGTGCACTATCAACAACAGATGCTGATTTAATATCAACACAATATATTACCCTTGAGCCTTTAAGAGGAGTTGCACGTGTATCTGGTGAGCCTGGAATTTCAATTCCCGCAACCATTAAACCTCCTACACCAGGAAGCGCAGATGAAACACTTTCTATTATTGCTAAGCCTAACTTAACAGTAAGACTAAGGCACGAAAATATTCTTGATGGGACTTCAGCGGGATCAAATACAAATGCCTTTAATATATCAATAAGGCAAGTATCAAAAATTAGTCCTGTACAAGCATTTGCAACATCTGAGGCTTATCTTTCACTTGATGATATTCAGAATACAACACTTCGTCCAATTGCTGCAATTGGTAATTCAAGACTTGATGTACAATCTTCTGTTACATTTGACCTACAAGCACTTAACGCTATTGCCCAAGTTGGTTCAAAGCAAGGCTTTGGAATATCTACAGAACTTGTTCCAGCTGATAGAATCAATCTGTTTGAAAACCCATCATTTGAAAATGGAACAAAGTATTGGACTGGGCTTTCAAGCTTTATGTATACAACTCCAGAATACTCTGTTGATGGAGGAAACTCAGCACTTATCTTTGATAATGATTGGGGATCGTCGGGAGTATCTCAAGACTTTAATGCATATGCAGGAGGAAACTATTCATTCTCTGCTTATGTAAGAAATATTTCTGGTCTATCTCCAAGAACAATGTACCTTCAAATTACATGGGCTGATAGAACAAATTCAATATCTGAAGTAATTTCAGTAGCGCAAGAAGATGGTTGGGTAAGACTAAGACTTGTAACTCAAGCAGGAAGAGAAAAGACTGGAGTTGCAACTGCTCGCATTGTTGTTTCAGACGGACTACTTGAAACAAATGTTGTTTCAGCAATTGACGCAGCCACATTAACAGTAGATAGCTTTATACCAGATTACTTTGAGACAGCTCCTGCAACAGGAACAAGACTTGAAGCGACATCTGGCGGACAAATAAACCCAAGATTTAATAACAGACTAATACTTTCTGCAAATATTCAATCTAACGCTGGATTCTACCAAGATGCAAGATCAATTATTAATAATACAATGTTTGAACTTGGAACACGTTTCTGGACTGGTCTTAACAATAACGTTGACATTACAACAGATTACGTTTATGAAGGCACACAAGCAGCACTCGTATCTAGACTTGATACACTTGATGATTTCCCAATCGGTCCGCTAGGTATATCACAAGACACATACTTCTATGCTGGAAGAACATATACTTTTGCTGGATATGTCAAAAACATTGCTGGAGCAGAACCAAGAGCAATGTATGCTCAACTCAGATGGTCTAATGAATCAGCAACTGGCGAAATTAAATATGTTTCAGTAAACGATAATTGGACAAGAGTAGAAGTAACTGCTACGCCTACAGTAACTGGCTGGGCATCTGTTCAAATTATTACTACCTCTCCATTTGATGGTTTAATAACTAGTGATATTGCAGCAGTTGATTTTGTATCAATTACAGAAACAAATGTCAGAATGCAAATCATTCGTATTTCTCCAATATCTGGAGGAATGAAGTCAACAGGATATGTTGACCCAGTAGTATCAACAATTGCTACATTCTCACCTTCTTCAAATGCTATTGCACAAGATGGTGGAAGTATAATTCTAAGAGTTATTTCAGACCTATCAGGATCTCTAGCGGTATCTGATACAAATGCTAACTCTAGAGTCGCATCTACTATGCCAATTGGACCGATTAGATCACAAGCTAAATCAGTAGGTCAAGGATTCTTTGATACCTTTAACGCTGGACTTATTATTCCTCAGTTCTCAAGAGGCTATGCAAAAGTTGGCGGGGATGCAATTGTATCAGTTGAATTCTTACCTACATCAATTGCTCCAATCAAGGTAAACGCCACATCTGCACTTTCAGTAGAATATGCAATTTCTGGAGACGCATTAATTAAATCAAATGCTGGTGGATTTAGAGGTAAGTCTTCAGACCCAGGTGTAATTACTCAACTTATTCCTTACGAAATAAATCTGAACCTACTTACAAAATCTAATGGACAGATATTTACATCATTTGGTGGAAACGTTGGAGACTTTATTGGCTGGGGGCAACCTTTATGATAGAATTGGGTAGGAGATTAATATGCCACTAGATTTTCCATCATCCCCGCAACTTAACGACACGTATACCTTTGGTGGGTACACGTGGAAATGGGACGGCTATGGATGGCGTGGACAGACAACCTCTGTAATCACCATAGAAACACCAACAGGCGTTGGCGGTATTAATGGAGCAATTGACCCACTCTCTTACAATCAAACAACTAAGATCATTTCTTTAAAAATTAAGAGTGGTGGTGGTATACTAGGTAGTAACGCTGGGCTTTTAATTGATACCTCCGTTGTACCAGTACTTGCAGGGCAGAACACGTATAATGGATCTAACACATATAATGGTGACGTAAGGGTTAATGGAAGTTTAACTACCTCAAGCTTTAGTACAGAGACTTTTCAAATTGACGATATGACAGATCAGATAGATGGAAGAAAAAGTAATTTTGTAATGAATCATAGAGGAGAGCCAGTACTTTTAGACAACGCCTTTAGGCTTTTAATAAGTGTTGATGGTATAATTCAAGGAGTAAGATTTCCAGAGTATGTCTGGAGAAGTCCAGTAATCTTAAACAAAGGTTTTTGGATTAATGATAATGCAAGCCTGTCCTTTAATACAAATCTAAAAAGAGGCTCTAGTCTTTTTGGAACCGTTATGGCGGGGGACACAGTAGGAGAAAAATACAACTATCCATTTAGAGCGTTGGATATACTACTAGGAGATATATAACATGGCAAGAAAAGTATTAATTGAAGGTTACGGATATTCATTCGATAAGGCTAATAGAAAAGTAACGATCCAAAAGTTTATTCCAGAGGAAAGACTTATTCTTATTACTAACGTAACAAAGAACAAGGTTATTTATAACTTCTCAGACCCGAGCTTAGGCTATTCAGCTTACTCAAACTCCTTTGATCCATCAACAGGTAATGAAACCTGTTTAATTACATTGACATATGACACATCACTTATGTCTGATAGCGATCAACTACAAATTTTAATTGATGAAGATGCTCAACTCATCACTCCTTCACAAACATACATGGATCCTACAAACAAGATGCGTGTTACACAACCTCAGTCACTTATTGATACAGACTTTGAATATGGAACACAGTTCTCAAAATGGGAATCTCAAGGACTTATTGGTAATCGCCCATACTTCTATGCTTCACCAACAGTAATACCAAACATTACTTCTATCAATATGCCAGTTAGCTCAAAGACAGTAACCATTACTGCATCTACTCCACACGGATTTGCAGTTGGAACACCAATTCTTGTGCTTGATACATTCTTTGGTCAAGCAAATGGTAACTTTGTTGTAGAGTCTGCTACTGGAACAACTCTTGTGTTTACAGCAAGAGCAATTAATAATACAACAACAACAGAACTTTTAGACCCAAATAAAACAGCAGTATACCAAGGAAGCATTTTTGCTAACGCAGCAATTGGCGTAGCCCCAACATCTATTTCTTATGCAGGATCAACAGGAGCAACAGTGGTTACAACTTCTATTCCTCACGGACTAGCACTTGGAAATGAAATTGCTATGATTGGTGTTGGAGGAATGTCAGGTACTCTTAATGGAAACTATATTGTTGCTCAAGTAAATAGCACAAATCAATTTACATACTATGCAGCAATATCACAAACAGGAACACCAAATGGAACAGCATCAGCACCATTTACAGTTGTAACCGCAAATTCCAATGCAGCAGCATCATTTCCTGCAAACCAAGCAGTTACAAACCAAATTACACTAGGTACATCTGGAAATCCACCAACATATACTAACTCTGCAACAAATGCTTCAATTCAAGTGGGAGCATCAATTGTAGGAGCTGGCATTCCAGCAGGAACAGTTGTAAATGCTATATCTATTTCTGGAAACGTAGCAACCCTTACACTTTCTAATGTAACAACACAATCTCTTGGAAATGCTTCTGTTACATTCTATTCTTCAATCTATGTTCGTCCACAAGCACAAACTACACACAGACCATTTGATGGTGGCGTTTTGTTCTCAAATAACTCTCTTTCAAATTTCTCTACAAATATTCGTCAATCACGACGTTATTTCCGTTACCAATCAGGTAAGGGAATGTCAATGTCTTCAGGTACAATTTTAAAACCATACTCAGGACTTGATCAAATAACGGCAGGAGCAAGAATTACTGCAGCAACTGGAAACGGAACAACAATAACTTATACTGCTCAAAACAATTTCTTACCAGGACAAGTTGTTACTATTACAGGACTTGCAATTGCTTCAGGCTCGTCCCTTAATCTTCCATCACTTACAATTGCATCTGCAAACTCAACACAATTTACTGTTACAAATGCAACAGTAGGCACTGCAACATCACAACTTGGTACAGCACTTGGAAACACAGTAACTGTTCAAACAAAAGAACGTCATAACTTAACTCCAGGAACTCAAATTGCAGTAACTGGTTCAACAGACGTTAACTACAATGGTACATATCTTGTTTCAAACATACTTGGGTGGAACAGATATCAATATGTTGCAACAAATACTCCAACAACAATAGTTGCTCCAGGAACACCAGCAGTCTCAGTAATATCTTGGTCAGGATGTTCAACAAGACTTGGAATGTTTGATAATCAAAATGGATTGTTTTTTGAATTTGACGGAACAACTCTTAATGCAGTTCGTCGTTCTTCAACAGCACAAATTGCTGGTAAAGTAACAGTAGCGTTTGGGTCACCTTTTGTTGAACAAACAGATACTACTTTTGCAACACAATTTGGTAGTCAGTTAAAACCAGGTGACTATATCGTAATTCGTGGTTTTTCTTATCGTGTGTCAGATATACTAAGTGATACACAAATGCTTATTTCTCCACAATATCGTGGATCTAATGCTCAATTTGCTACTGTTTCAAAAACAGTAAATACAAAGGTCCCACAATCACAATGGAACCTAGATCGCATGGATGGAACAGGTAATTCAGGTTACATAATTGATCTTTCAAAGATGCAAATGTTTTATGTTGACTATACATGGTATGGAGCAGGTTTTGTTCGTTGGGGACTAAGAGGGGTAAAGGGAGACGTAACTTATGCACATAAGATGCCTAATAACAATGTTAATACAGAAGCATACATGCGCTCTGGTAACTTACCTGCTCGATATGAAATTAATAACGACGCACCAGCAACAGTTTTAACAGCATCAATTGATGCTTCAAGTACAACAGCAATTCCAGTAGCAGATAACTCACAGTTCCCTACATCAGGAACAGTAGCTATTCGTCAGGTTGCACTAACTGTTAATACAAATACAGTTACAGCAGTATCGGCTCCATCAATAGGTACTTTGCGTTTTACAACAGCATCATCAACAAATGTAAACGTTGGTCAACCAGTAAAGGTTTTAGGTTTAACTTCAACAAATGCAGTTTACAATGGAACATACATTGTTTCTTCTGTAGCTGCAGGTTTGTTTGAAGCAATTTCTCCTCTTGCTACAAGTGGATTAAATATTACAGGACTTACTGGTTCATGGACAACAAATACCTATACAACAAGTATTGAATATGCAAACTATACAGGAAAATCTGGAACAACATCTTTAACAGGTCTTACCCGTGGACGTGCAGGAACAGCAGCAGTTACATTTAATACTGGAGTTGCCAATACATCAATTGGAGTTCCAGTAGGTGGAACTTCAACAATTCAACCAGGTATGCGAGTAATTGGTACAGCATCTACAACTATTCCAGAAAACACATTTGTTGTTTCTGTAAATGGTAGCTCAGTAACTCTTAACAATGCAGTTACATCAGCAGATCCATCAATTATCTTTGTACCAATGGGTGCAGGAAATGGTGTAGCATTTACTTACAGCGTAACAAACCCAATTGCAGTTGAATTGGCTTACCCATCATTTACACCAGCTATATCACACTGGGGAACATCTGTAATTATGGATGGTCGCTTTGATGATGATAAATCACTTCTCTTTACATACGGACAAACACAGCAGACTACACTTGGAAATAACTCAGGTTATTACTTAGTAACTGCAATTTCAAATAATGGTAGCCAAGTAACATATTCTACAGCAGATACAACAGGATTAATTGCTGGGCAACAGATTTCAATATCTGGAGCATCATCTGTGGCATATAACCTAACTGCTGCTACAATCACAAACGTTATTACTAATCAAAGCTTTACTATAGCAAGCACCGTAACAGGATCAACATCAACAGCAATTGCAACATTTGGTGAGCCTGTGTCACAGCTCTTTGCAGCAACCGCAGGCAGCGTAAATATTACTTTACCTAACTTGCAAAATATTACAGCAGGACAAGTTATTGCTGGAGATACTGGTAAATTTGGAGCAGGAACTCGCTATACAATTGTAAGCACTTCAACATCTCAGCCAGGTAACATTTCAGCAATTGAAACTTCAACTGCTACAAATACAATTACTGCAACAGCTGCATCAGCTGGCCTAATAACATTTACAACAGCTTCTTCAACAGGAGTTCTTATTGGTCAACCAGTTGTGCTCTCAGGCCTTACAGGAACTGCAGCGGTATATAATGGAACTTGGGTCGTAGAAGGAGTGCCAAATGGTACTACATTTACAATTCGTTCTAACTACAATATTGCGTTAGGATCACTAACGGGAGCATGGACAGTATATTCAACAAAGTATACAGTAAATGGTGGAGATAGAACTTCTTCAACATCTGCAGCAAATAAGTATGTGGCAATTAAAAATGCCGTTACTACTGGCTTTAATGGAACATTCTTAACAACAGCAGTAATTGCTGATACTTCGTTTACAGTAGTTACCCCAACCCCAGTTACTGGTATATCTTCTACCGCTCAGGTAATTGTTTATTCCGCAATACTAAGCACAGGAATTGGAGGCTCAGGAAACTTCTACCAGAATGCTAACCTATATGGAGCAAACCAGAAGGCACTATTCTCAATTCGCATTGCTCCTTCTGTAGATAATGGTATTCCAGCAAACTTAGGCGCACGTGAAGTTATTAACCGTATGCAGTTAATTCTTAAGTCACTTGGTCTTACAACATCCGTGTTTGCTACTGGTAACCCGCCAATCAACGTACTTGTATCGGCTATACTAAACGGTGTGCCAACACAGACAGTTGCTTGGACAAATGTTACAAGAAACCAAACAGGTGTTGCTAACTCATCACTTGCAATGATTGCAGACTACGCAGGAACATTTACTACTCTTACAGGTGGAGAAAATACTGGTGGATTCTTAACAGATGGCACCAACACACTTGATCTCGGCAACGTTCGTGATTTGGGTAACTCAATCTTGGGTGGTGGAGGAACAACCTCTAACACTAACATCTTCCCAGATGGTCCAGACACACTAACAATTATTGCTCAGAACTTGTCTACAATCCCAGTATTTGTATCTGGTCGTCTATCCTGGGGAGAAGCTCAGGCATAACAAAAGGAGCAACCTATGTCATATCAGTATAGGGTTCTTGCAGACGCACCAGTTGGATATTGGAGACTCAATAAATATGTAGTTTCTACATATGACGATGCCGAACTAACTTACGACGAGCCTGGTTATTTATATAACCAGGTTTTGTCAAATCGCTTATACGATGAAACAGTAACTATGAATCAAGGTTTTGTTTCACATGGATCATCAGCAATTTTTTTAGATGTTCTTCCCTTAGCTGCTTCAGCAAGTAATCAAGATTTTGCGGGATGTAAAGTAAATGATGCTACAGCCCTTAAGATAAGAAATAGACCAAACAAATACAAGATGTTTTATAATGGAACAGAAAATCTTTCTTTTTCCATGGAGTTTTGGCTATGCTTTGATGATGCTCCAGCTACTAAAAATAGCATTATAACTGTAAAAACATTGTCTCAAACATCTGCTGAGGTATATGCCAAAGGAGATAAACTATACTTTACTGTATGGGATGGAGTAGACTCATATACTGCCTATAAGCAAGTATTAAGGTGGGACTCTCAAATGCATGTAGCAGTATCATTTGATGGCAGAAAGATACAGGTTACCGTAAATGCTATATCAGGAGATACAATAAACCTTCCAAATTCATTTAGCTTTGCTTTAGGTAGCATAGACTCTATGGATGTAGATTATCAAATTGGCCCCGCCCCAGCAGGAAATGAATACATACTTAATGACTTAGCTTTTTATGACTATACATTATCAGAAAATTTAATTAAAAATCATATGATCTGGGCATCTAATGATTCAAGACCAATAGACTATGTAAAAGAAACAAGTGGGTATTTCTTTGATATAGAAGACTCAGAATTAATGTTTGATTTTAAAAAAGACTTCTTTAAAGAATCTGATTACCAAGAAGGTCTATCCAATAATCTTGTAGCAAATGAAACAGGGTTGACTATTCAAAAAGCATCTCCAGGAGTTTCAAGTACTGGGACATGGACATATCAAGTTCCAGCCTCAACGTATGCAAAAGTTTATGGTGCAAAAATTAGTTGGAATTCAGGATCAAGTGAAGATTCTGTAAACTCGCCAAATGAATATGTTAAGGTTGAGCTTTCTTATGATAACGGGGTAACTTGGAAGCAAGTAAAAAATGATTACCCAGCATCTCATTTTGATGATGATTCAACCATAATCTACCCAAACTTAATTGTTAAGGTTACCATTAAAAGTGAGGATACATCTTCCAAATACCAGCCAAGACTTGACAATTTGTTTATTGGAATATATAAAGATCTATCAATTCTGTCGGACCTAGGTGCATTTTTGCTTTCTCCAAAACAAGGTAGTTATATTGGAGATACATATTCAATTAAAAGTAATCAATTAAACATTATGTCAAGATCTAAAAACTTTGGAATTAAGTTAGATGAAGTTGATGGAAAAAATTCTATTGCAGTAATAACTCCGCAAGAACAAAGTCCAGGATACCAGACACTAGAGTTCTGGTTTAGAAAAGACAGCGGGACCACAAACAATATTCAATACATACTAGACACACTAGGAGAAGATGCTCTCTTGTACCTAGATGGCTTAGATGGAGGCGTAAATCAATTTGGCCTACATGCTGTATATGTCAACGGATTAAACATTGATCTAATAAGTAAAAAGATAATTGAAGGGGAGATATATCACATTGTGTGTGTCTTTCAGAGCGTTTTAAATAGCTCCCTATACTTAGGTGGCAGTAAGGACCTGGCAGGCTACTGTAAGGCAACCTATGGCTTTATAGCCCTATATCCTAACGCATTTACAGAGACAAATGCACAAGATAGATACTTATCTTATCTAACATCTAAGACTGCAGGCGTAGGCGCAGGAGTAAATTCAATGGGTTCTATTGCAGAATACTCAGGTGGAAGTACAGCATTTAATGATGGAGAGCCAATTTTTGCTTACATTACGCCAAATGTTTAACCTAAGCAATATTTTTTGTCACTTAGCCTGACACTTTTTACGCTTTAACATACTAGAATGGTACAATCAACATATGGGAAAAATGAAAGTTACTCCAGTAGACGAAGTTAACTGGGGATTATATATGTGGCAGATGCCAGACGAATCTTTGATCATGGATGACGAAGGTGGATATCTATGCGTCCCTTCAGTCAAGGGTGACATTAGACAAATAAAAAAACTGAAAGATGCTGCTCAGCATTATGGTGTAGACGAAGGTAAACCATTGTTTTTTGCGGGGCACCGCAAAGTAACAGATGAACAATTATCAGAACAAAAGTCCAGAGCAAATTTAGGACTAGTACCAGACCCAGAAGATTTACCAGCAATGATGGAATATGTAAAGGAAATGAGAGACAGTGGAATCGCCTAAAATTACTATTATTGACAACGATGATGAAAGCAACCTAATTAACGTTAGGTCTAATGCTGATTATCAATTAATTTCTAAATCAGAAGATTCTTTTGAAGACCCATTTGCACAGCCATGGGAGCAGATTAGAAAATCTGAAGGCTTAGGTGCAAACTTTCGTCGTCAAGCAACAAGACTTGAAAAATCATTTACGGGACGGGAAGATGCAAAGTCTAAGAAATTAGATCCGCTAGACCTTACAGGATATTCACTATTCCAAATTGTACAACCTCCATATAACATGTTGTACTTAGCACAACTATATGATGTATCTCCATATCACCACTCTGCAGTAAATGCTAAAGCAGCAAATGTTGTAGGGCTTGGATATAAATTTGAAGAGACATTTAGAACAACCATGAAGGTTGAAGAAGCAATGGATTCAGACAATCCAAAAAAGCTTGATAAATTGCGTTCAAGAATTGAACTTGCAAAAGTAGAATTAAAAGAATATTTTGAGTCTTTAAACTCAAGTGATTCATTTATTGAAAATATGAAAAAAGTATTTATTGACCTTGAGTCAACAGGAAATGCTTATCTTGAAGTAGGTCGTACTTCAACGGGCAAGATTGGGTATGTAGGACATATTCCAACAACAACTATGAGAATTCGTCGCCACAGAGATGGCTTTGTTCAAGTTGTTTATAACCGCTACACCTTCTTTAGAAATTTTGGAGATATAGAAACTCCAGATCAAGTTGGAACAGATCCTCAGCCAAACGAAGTTATTCACTTTAAAATCTTTACTCCATCAAACACTTACTATGGAGTTCCAGATATTATGGCAGCAAAAAATGCTGTTGCTGGAGATGAGTTTGCACAAAGATTTAACCTTGATTATTTTGAAAACAAAGCAGTGCCACGCTATATCATTACCGTAAAGGGTGCTAAGCTAACTGCTGATTCAGAACGTAAACTACTTGAGTTTTTTCAGACAGGACTTAAAGGCAGAAACCACAGAACACTTTATATTCCTCTTCCATCAGACGGAGAGCAATCACGTGTTGAATTTAATATGGAACCAATTGAAGCGGGAGTTCAAGATTCTTCATTTAAGAACTATGCCGTAGAGAATAGGGACCGTATTCTTATTTCACACCGTGTACCTATTTCAAAAATTGGTATGCCACAAGGCGTATCGCTAGCAAATGCAAAAGATGCGGATAAGACATTTAAAGAGCAAGTATGTCGTCCACGTCAAGAAGAACTTGAGAATAAAATTAATATGCTTGTCAAAGAGTTTACTGATGCATTTGTTATAAGATTTAATGAACTTGCACTTACAGATGAAGAAACACAATCAAGAATTGATGACCGATATCTTAAGGATCAGGTTATTACTCCTAACGAAGTTCGTGCAAGAAAAGGCATGGCTCCATTATCAAGCGGAGATGAAGTTCTTGAAATTAATCCAAAAGCTGCACAAGATGCTGCATCAGATGCAAGCGGAAATAAAACTAGAAGCCAAGAAAGAGTTCTTAATGCTCCAGACAAAATGGGAACAGCAAGAAATCCTCAAGGCGAAGGAAGATCACAGGAGTAATAAATGGCTAACGCATTAGATGTCTTGCATGTAGCACAAAGTCAACTAGGCTTTGTAGAAGGACCTAACAATGCAACGCCATATGGAACATGGTTTGGAATTCCAAATCAACCATATTGTGCAATGGGAATATCCTGGTCTTTTTCAAAAGTTGGACTATCTCATTTAGTAGCAGCACAAGGACCTAAAGGTTTTGCTTCATGTCAAATAGGTATGGGTTGGTTTCAGCGTCAAGGAAGAATTGTAAATAAATTTAAAGGACAACCTGGAGATATTGTTTTCTTTTCTTTTGCAAATAATGGTCAAGCAGATCACGTAGGTTTGTTAGAAGCAGCTTCGCCAACTGGTATTACAACTATTGAATTTAATACAAGCCCTGACCACTCAAATGGTTCTCAAAGAAACGGTGGCGGATGCTACCGCAGGCATAGACCATATTTAAATGTTATTGCAATTGCACGACCAAATTATCCAGTTGTGATTAAGCCAAAGATTGCTCCTTCAAAAACTAAAAAAGCAACTGCAGGTGTGGCAAGTGTTGGAGCAGTTGCAGCAGGAGCAACAGGAACTATGCTTCCAGGAAATACAGGAAATGTAACTCCAGATCCATCACCAAGTCCAACATACTGGGCAGCACCACCATTCCCCATAGACAAAACTTCTTTTATTATAGGTGCAAAGAGTGATGCAGTATTAGCAGTAGAACTGGCTTTAGCAAAAGCTAAACTACTTCCTCAAGAATATGTTGATGCTATTATGGATGCACAAACAACAAATGCTTTAAAGAAATATCAAGCAAAAAACCCAAAGCTTGGTGTTAAAGATGGTTCTGTAAATCAAGCAATTTATGACGCATTGAAGGCAACAATATGAAGCTAAAAAATTATCTAAGATTTAGAGTTAATGATGCTACACAACTTGGAATTGCCCTTATAAGCTCATACGGCATGTGGGCAGCCACAGGATTCCAAAGAACCTTTTCGGCCCTTGTATACCCCATCCTAGGGTTCATAACAGGTGGTTTAGCCTCACACCAAAGCACTTCCAATCCAGGGGTAATGCCTTCGGAACACATTGAAACCCCCTATGTTAACAATATGAAAGTGTTGGGAACAGAAGAACCAATGACAGCTTTGTCCCCAGAAGAGCCAGTTCAAAAATATGAAAACGTAAATATAATTCAAAATGAACAAAATATATCGGATAAAATATCGGGGGGTGAAATTTAATAGTCTTTAAATTATGATTTATTCATAATTATTGCTACTATTTAGTTACATATGGACATTAGGAAATCACACTGGAATAATAGCGAATCGTCAATGGCCTTGGCTTTTCCTATTGCTAAAGTAAACAGAGAAAAAAGAACCGTATCAGGATTTGCTTCCCTTGACAATATTGACCGTCACGGGGATATTGTTACTGCCGAAGCAAGCAAAAACGCATTTGAAAATTTTAGAGGTAATATTCGTGAGATGCATCAACCAACAGCAGTTGGTAAGATGCTTGATTTCTCAGAAGATTCTTTTTTTGACAAAGAGTCAGGAAAGAAATATAGCGGAGTTTATGTAACAGCATACATATCAAAAGGTGCACAGGATACTTGGGAGAAAGTTCTTGATGGCACACTTACTGGGTTCTCAATTGGCGGGAACATTGTTGATGCAAAGATGGAAAAGGCAGCAGACGGAACAGGAGAAGATCGTAGAGTAATTCACAATTACGACCTACATGAATTATCTCTAGTAGATTCCCCAGCTAATCCACTTGCCAACATTTTTTCAATTCAGAAGACAGAAACAGGAAACATATATAAAGGTATTGCTGCTAACGTGCCAACAGAAAATGTATTCTGGTGCAAGTCAGATGAAATTGTTGCTACAAGTTCACAGGAAGGCAAAGATTGCGTTGTCTGTGGAACCAATATGTCAAACATTGGATGGGTTGAGCAAACAGAAATTGAAAAGTTTGAATCAGTTCAAAAAGTTTTAGATTCTTATTTAAAGAAAGATGATGCCCCTACATCGTCACACGGAGCATTACAAACATCAGCTCCTCATAATGTAGTTGATAGCGAAACAGCAATCAATACATACCCAGATCAAAACGAGGGTAAAAAAGTTTCACCTATCAATCTTGATAGAGTGACTGTTAAAAAAAATGAAGGAGGTAATGAAATGACAGAAGAAACAACAACAACAACAGAGGAAGTAATCGAAAAGTCTGTTGATGTCGAAACTTCAGCAACAGCAGAAACTGTTAATGAAGCATCAGATCTAACAGGAGAAGCAATTGAAAAGGCTGTGGCTATTTCAGAGGTTGAGGATACACTTGATTTCACAAAGATGGTAGGCGACCTTAAGACCTTCTTCAATGAATCTATTGAAAAGAATTATGCAACTCACGCTGCTACTGCAGAAGATGTCAAGCGAATGGTTGAGGAAACCAGAGCACAAATGGGTAAAGCCATTGATGACATTAAGGCAAAGCAGGAAGAAATCGCAAAGTCAGTTACAGAGGTGTATAGCAAGATTGATTATCTTGACAACCGCATAGGCGGATTTGAATCTGCAACTGCAGTAAAGAAGTCCAGTGATCTTAACGGGTCAATGGAGGATACAAAAATCCAAAAAACAAGTATATGGCAAGGCACTTTCCTCGGTGTTAATAGCTTAACTAAATAATCTATAAAAAAAATAAGGTGGTGAAATAAAAATGAGTAATGAACTTCTACAAAAAGTATTAGATACAACTAATCTTGGCGCAAACGCAGTTAACGCATCTGGCGACTCAGCAAACCTTAGCGGAGCTGGTCTACTATATCCAGATCAAGCTAATCGTTTCCTTGATTACATGTGGGATGCTACAATTCTGGCTAAGTCAGCACGTACAATTCGCATGCGTTCAAATACAACAGAGATTGATCGTGTGTCCGTAGGACAACGCATCATGACAGTAGCCTCAGAGGATAATCCTCGTGACTACACAAACACAACTTCAGGTCAAACTGGAGAATTCACAAATGCTGAAGCAACTTTTTCAAAGGTATCTTTGACAACACGTAAGCTTCGCCTTGACTGGGAACTTTCATCTGAGTCTCTTGAAGACAACGTTGAGGGTCCAGATCTTGAAGATCACATTGCACGTCTTATGGCAACCCAAGCTGGAAATGATATCGAGGATCTATTGATCAACGGTCTCGGATCAAGCACAGGGTTAATGTCAGCGTTCAAGGGATTCCGCAAGCTTGCAATTGACAACGCACACGTCGTTGATGCAGCTGGACAAGGACTTGACAAGGCTGTATTCAATGCAGCAATCAAGGCTCTTCCACGTAAGTACAAGCAACGTCGTAACCAACTTCGATTCTTCACAGGATCAAACTTGGTACAAGACTACTTGTACAACCTAACTGCTTCAACAACAGCTACTCCATTCGATATTGGGTCAACCATTATCCGTGGCGATGTTGCTGCTAATGATGGCGGTCCAGGTACTGTAACTCCATTCGCATTTGGTATTCCAGTAATTAACGTTCCTTTGATGGACGAAACTCGTGCAGGTGACTATGCTAGCCCAACAGGTCTACATGGTGACGTACACTTGGCGTTCCCTCAGAACTTCGTAATTGGTATCAAGCGTGATGTCACAGTTTATCGTCTGTTCCAACCAAAGAAGGATACAATTGAGTACACTCTCTTTATCCGTGTTGGTTGCGTAATGGAAAACTACGATGCACACGTAATCGTTAAGAACGTAAAGGTAGCAGGCTCAACAGGAGGATCTCTTGGTTCCGTAACACACGGTGCTGGTACCCTCGGTGGATCTGGTACATACACATTCTAATCTTTAATTAGATACACATATGGCAAGGGGGATATGCAAATATCCCCCTTGACTATTTTCTGATATAATAAAACATGACGAGAGGAAAACAATGTCATTCACAGAACTAAAAATTGCAGATCTAAAGCAAGTTGCAGAAACATTTGGCGTAGAAGCCAAGTCTTTAAAGAGCAAGCAAGAAATTGTTGCTGTTCTTGAAGAAGAAGGTATCTCATACGATATGTATGCAAAGTTACAAAAGATCGAAAAAGTAGATATAGAAATTCCAGAATCTGAAAAAAAGAAAAGAGAAGGAAAGAAAATGAAGTCTGACAGCTCAATGTTAGTTAAAATGGAAAGAATGAACCATTCTTACCAAGCCCTAGGATACACGTTCAGTCAGCAACACCCTTTTGTAGCAATGTCAGAAGAAGACGCTCAGCGTATTTTTGACACTCAAGATGGTTTTCGCCTTGCAACTCCAAGAGAGGCGCAAGAGTTTTACGCATAACGGAGGCGGTATAAATGCAAAATATAGTTAAGGGTACAAGACAAAAGGTATATTTAAATGTATACAACAACGGGGTGCTAGCACAAGCTACCGCTACCCCAACCGTAACTGTATATGATGCAGATGCTACTACAGCAACGCCACTGACTGGCTACAATGCAATTACAGCAACAGACGAAACACCAGTGGGAACATATTCAATAACCCTGGCTGCAGTTGCAACACAAATTAATAGAGTTCTACAGGTCGTGTGGACATACTCAATAGCAGGATCGGCAACTTCGGAAACACAGTACTATTCTGTTGAAACAGTTTATGCTGGCGTAAGCGAAGTTCAAGATTTTCTTGGGTATGGCACACGTCCACAAGATACAAACTATCAAGACCCAGAGATGATACTTGCTGCAGAAAAAATTGCAAGAACAATTATTGACGGATACACAGGTCAAAAGTTTGGCACTTATTATGGAGTGCAAGAAATTTACGGTTCAGGCTCAGATACCTGCCATTTAACAGAAAAAATGTTAACGCTTGATAAAGTTTGGGAGAACGACATTCTTGTTATTGATAGCACAGTTACACCAGCAATCAATACATTTGGATTCCCACTTGAATTCTCACCAACAGGTAAGACAATTAGAATTATTAACACTGGGTGGGATGTCAGATACGACAATCAGATGGACCCAACTGTTCTATACTATGGACGATTTAGAGCGGGAACTAGATTTAAGTTCCAAGGTCAAATTGGATATAAGTATGTTCCAGGAGATATTAAGACAGCATCAATGCTTCTTATAAACGACATACTTGCTAACGATTATAACTGGAGAAACAAATACTTACAAAGGGTTAACCTTAGCGAAATTTCATTTGAAATGGCCAAGGGTGCTTTTAACGGTACAGGAAATATTACTGTTGACAACATTCTTGATCAATATCGCAATGTCAACATTGTGATCATATGAGCCTAAATGCGTCATTCATAACTTCTATCATGAATGTCAAGGCTGACATTTATAAACAAACAAATACACAAGACCCTAATACTGGTGCAATAGTACGTCAATGGAGCTATTTTAAAACAGTACAGTGTAAAGTTGAACCCGTTGGAAATGACGGAACATCTGGAAAAAGCGATAGCAAATCATTTGCTTCTACAGGAGATTCAATTGGATATGCAGAAAAACTAAAGCTAAAAATAAAAACAACAGAGCTACTTAGTAAGCGTTGGAGAATTGAAAATATTCGCTCAAGCGATAACCAACAAGTATTTGTTGAACTTGATAAAAGCGGTAAGCCAGATTCAATATTTGAAGTTTATTCTTCACATGGAGTTTTGGACCCATTTGGCAAAGTGTCATATTTTGAGGCAGTCTTGCAAAGGGTACCAGTACAGAACAATGCTGCAACTTAAAATTGAAGATAAAGTCTTCTTAAAACAACTCAGCGATAAAATAGATGCAATCAGAGAACTTGCTTCTCCAACAGTAATGCAAGAAATAGCTAAAGCTGCTTTTGTTATAACGGGTGAAAAGTTTATGAATGCCGTAGACAGAGAATCTGTTAAGAATCCAAAAGCTTTCCACCATGTTTATGAATGGGGAAGATTGGGAAGCCCAGATGGTAGATTATTTATTTTAGAAAGACGTGGAATATTAGGCGGAAACCTAGATATAGAAACTTCTTTTTTGCAATCAAAAGTTCCAGTTCAATCAAATTTAAGAGGATCTGGCAGAGGACAAAGAAACGCCAACTCAAGCAATATATTTAGATATAAAGCAGCAGTTATGGAAAGTGGTCAACCAGTAAGTTTTACAACTAATCAAGTTACACCAATTGGCGGAGAAGGATTTGTCGCTGCAGGAACAAGAATCAATATATTAAATCCTGGAGGAATACAGACAAAAAACTCTTTTGGCAAGTTTATGGTTAGCTGGTATGTACAGAATCTTAATTCAATTATGGAAACATCTGGGTTGTATGAGAGAATAGAACGTGAAGTTGCGTTAGCTCTAACCAAGAAAACTGTAAGCAAGTCAGAGATAAAGTCTATAGTTGCTTCAATTTCAAATTCAATAACAGCGGGAAGGGATACAATTAAATGACACCAGACTATACAAAGGTAGCCTCATATGATGTTAGATCATACCTATGGGCTAGATTACAGGCAGCAGGATTATTAACAGCATCTAACTATATTGCAGATGGATTTGAGATTCCCCTTATCCCAATTATCCCAGCCCAGCAAGTTCCAGAATTTAACAACCTACTTGCAGGCAAGACATATATTGTTTACGACATTGCACAATCTCGTGCCAGAAACACAAATTTCTGGATATCAGAAGAATCAATTACATTTGAAGTTGTGTCTAAAAATTCAGCAGAAATCCAGACCATAGTCAATTTTATAACAGACGAATTTAGAAGATATGAAAACTCAGCCATGGATATGAACCTGAGCCTAGTTTCTGGAAGCAAATTTAGCTTCCTATGGTTTGCTCTAGAGTCAGCCGATCCAGTCCAATCCTATCAAAATGAAGGCGGGTTCATGACTGGACTAATCACAATTAGATATGCCTATACCCGTGAAGTAAGTGGATTAACAGGTAAGTATCTTTAAATTTTGTTTTATCCGTCCTTAATGCTATTCTTTGTATTGAGGAAAGTAAGTTGCTATCTTGTTTTATCTAAACTAAATAAGGTGGTGAAATAAAAATATGGCTACAAATACTAAGAATATTATCGTAGGTGCAGCAGCACTCTTCGTAAGTAATGGAAATAGCTCAAACGATGCAGGTCGTCCAGCAACGGACAATGCAGCTTTGACAACTCTTTTCGGTTCAGGTACAAACCGTTCAGCTCGTACAGGTCTTCTTTCAGGCACTGCATATCGTGAAGTAGGTTTTACAAATACAGGTCTTGAAGTTTCTTATGAGCCTTCATACGGCGAAGTACAAGTTGATCAACTACTTGATGCAGCACGTTTATTTAAGCAATCTCTTAAGGTTATGCTGAAGACAGAACTCACAGAGGCAACTCTTGAGAATCTTCAACTATCATGGGGACAACTTGAAAATGTCTACACAACAGATTCAGTCGGAACATCTATTATTAATGTACCAACATTAATTAATAATGATTCAGCAATTTTTTCAGGTCCAGATGAAGCAGGCGCAGTTCTAAAACTGTCAGCAGGTGCTTTGGGAGATGCTCCAGTAGAGCGTACTCTTATTGCAGTTGGACAAGCCCCAGCTCAAATTGGAGCTTCAGTAGTTTCAGTACAAGGCGGACAATCTATCGTCCTAGACGCAGATTCTCCAACAGCAAAGCGCACTAAAGAGCGTGTTTATGTTGCTCGTAGAGTTGTTTCAATTGATACAACAATGCATGCAATGAAGCGTGATTCAGCAACAGTGTTCCCAGTGAACTTCCGTTGCTTGCCAGATGGTGACGCAAAGTACGCAGGTTCAGAATACGGTGTAGTAATTGACCGTGTATACGGCGCATACTAAAATTTAATAAAAACTGAATAATAGCTAGGTCCCGTCAGAAATGACGGGGCCTAGTTTGTTTATGCCTACTTTATTGGTATAATTTAGTTAAACAAAGGAGCTATAAATGGCAACAGCAGTATACGATATTGTAGAGATTGAACTGGCTAACGGCGAAGTAATGACCCTTAGACCTCTACCGATCAAGCAACTAAGAAAGTTCATGGAACTTATCCAAACTATGGATGAGGCAGAAGATCAATCTGAAGAAGCAGCAATGGATGTATTTATTAAGGCAGCAATGATTTGCCTAAAGCACATTAAGCCAGAACTTTCAGAAGACAAAAATAAATTTGAAGAAGTAATTGAAGTGCCAACTATGATGAAGATTCTTGAAATCTGTGGCGGATTAAAGTTGTCAGACCCAAACCTTCTCGGAGCGGGACTAGTTGGGACGAACTAGACCTACGCTCCTTGGAGTCTGAAGTCTTTCTTTTAGGTCATTGGAAAAATTTTGATGAACTAGAATCAAGCCTTTCTGTTGAAGAACTTAGTGCAATACTAGATGCTTCAAGAGAGAAAGAAAAGCGAGGGAACAAATTTCTTGCTGCAATAAACGGAGTTGAATTAGATGAAGAAGAGAATGCAGAACCAGTTGATGTCTCTTCATTAAAGAATTCTATGCATGCTTCGCAAGAAGGTTTTGGCGTAAATGAAGGCCTCGGCTTTCTTGAATTATAATGGGGGTGATGTGACACATGGCACGTATTGAATTAAATATAGTCGCCCTCGGTGATTTCTCATCTGTCAATAATCAGATCAAAGCCTTGCAAGCACAAATTGCAAACTTAAATAAAGGTTTAGCTGGTGTAGGTGCAGGTCCAGGTTTAGTCAAAGATCTTAATGCAATTAACGCATCATTTAAATCAGCACTTGTTTCATCAGGACAATTTACCGCTACTACAGTTAAGATGTCTAATGAAACTGAAAAGTTTGGTAGAGCACTTACTACAGGAAAACTAAAATTATCAGAATATTTTGGAATAATTACTGGAAGATCAGCAGCAGCAACAACTTCATTAAGAGCACTTGCAGCAGAACAAGTAAAATTACAAAACTCAATAATTGCATCTGACCCTTCAAAACGGGGAATGTTTACTGTCTTTACACCAACTCAAATTGATAAAGTAGCTAATGCAACTAAACTTGCAACAATGCAGCAAAATCTTTACAACCATGCTTTGGATGGTTCTTCTAAGGCACTTATTAATTGGGGTAAGAATACTCAATGGGCGGGTCGTCAATTAACTGTTGGTCTTACAATGCCAATGGTTTTATTTGGTTCATCTGCAGCAAAGATATTCCAAGATGTAAACGAGCAATTAACAAGATTGCAAAAGGTTTATGGAGAAGGACTCAAGGCCCCAACAAAAGAAGCACTAGCGGATATTAGATCACAAACTGTAGGGCTTGCAAAAGACCTAGCAAGTACAATGGGTGTAGCAGCTAAAGATACCGCAGCAATGGCTGCAGATTTAGCAGCAACAGGACTTCAAGGAAAAGATTTACTTGAAGGTACAAGAGAAGCTATGCGTCTTGCAAAGCTTGGCGAACTAGATCAACACGCAGCAATGGCTGCAACTGTTTCTTTACAGAATGTTTATAAGTTAAGCACACAAGATTTAACTAAATCAATTGATTTTCTTAACGCAGTTGAAAACCAAACCTCAACAAGTCTTCAAGATTTAGTAGACGGTATTCCACGTGTTGGACCAATAGTTGCACAGCTGGGCGGGTCATTTAAAGATACAGCAGTCATGATGGTTGCTATGAAAGAAGCAGGTGTTCCAGCAGCACAAGCAGCTAATGCAATTAAATCTGGACTTGCATCACTTATCAATCCAACTAAAAGAGCTTCAGAAATGTTCGCAGAGTACAATATCAACCTAGGAGCAATTTCTACTTCAGCAGCAGGAAATCCTATTCAAATGATTATGGGTTTACAAAAAGCATTGGTTGGACTTGATCCACTTACTCAAGCAAGATTAATTGAACAACTATTTGGTAAATTCCAACAAGCAAGAATGCAAGCACTTATAACAAACTTAGGTGCTGTAAATAGTCAGACAAAAACTGCATTTGATTTAGCTGGAGCTAGTGCGCCAGCACTTGCAGCAATTGCTGCATCAGAAATGAAAATTGCCACAGAGTCTACAACGGGTAAATTTAAGAGAGCAGTAGAAACTTTAAAAGCAGACCTAATCCCAGTCGGAGAAAAGATTCTAGAAGTTGCTACACAAGTAATAAATTTTGCAGATAAAATTGCTTCAGCATTTGGAGCACTTCCTGGACCAGTACAATCTTTTATTGGAATATTTGCAGGCGGTGCAGCAATAGCAGGTCCCATTATTATGTTAACTGGTTTAATGGGTAACTTTGCTGGATACATACTTAAAGCAGTTTATAACTTAAGATTAATTGCACAAGGCGGAACAACATTTAGGCAACTATTAACTCCAGAACTCATGGCATCTTCAAATGCAGCACAACTATTTGGTACAAATATTACATCTGATGTAAGTTCAGTAAACTTGCTTAGCTCAGCAATAGCAAAATTAACCGTGCAGTTAGAAGGATTAATTGTTGCAATGAACATGAGTGCAGGAGGACTTTCCAGTACAGTTGCAAGGGCAGGCGGAGCACTAACTATTCCTTTTTCAAGTGGACCAAGAAAGATGGCCACTGGAGGTATCGTACCTGGATCAGGTACGGGAGATACTATTCCAGCATTACTTACTCCAGGCGAATCAGTAGTAACAAAATCTGCAACACAAAAGTATGGTTCAATTATTAGTGCAATGAATAGAGGTTCACTTCCTGGATTTGCATACGGCATAACTTCAGCTGGAGAAAAAATTGATGTTCAAAGAGGACACATATTACCAGATCAACCAGAAAGCGTTTTTAAAATAGTTCAATCAATGTTGGCAGAAGCAGGACTATCTGATTTACAATCAACTACACGAGGTGGAATGATTGCTATGCCAGGTCTTGTTAACCAAAGAACAAAACTCGGCAATGCTGGAATGAATGCACAAGATGTTCTTTCAGAATATTTAAAGGTAGTAGATGCAGGCATTGATCCAATGCAAAACTTGAAAAATGTTGCAGGCAAGTTAGGTGCAAATATGGAGCAAGCAGATAGAAGATTAACTTCTGCATTTGATGATTTTATTGGAGGGTTGCGTACAGCATCTATAGATCCTAATCACCCAGGCTTTGGAAAAAATCCAGGACAAATTCCCATGGAACAATTTGCGGGACAATATTTTAATCCAGCTATGGCAGACGTACCTACATCGGTAGGCGGGAACCTAGGAGCAGTAACAAATAGCGTTGTTGGAACAAGAGGAACAAGAGTAGGTTCTAAAACAGGTAGAGCTGAAACTGCAGGAACAATGGTTATACAGCCAGATGGAAGTGTAGTTCCATTTAACAAGAGTTATTTAGCAGGAACATTATCCGAGAATGATGTAGCCACAAAATCAAGTTATCAAATGGATGGATTAATAAAAAGAATTTCAAAGAGAGCAAGAGCAGTAGCAAAGATTAAAAGTCCTTCAGAATTATTTAATGATGAAGTTGGAAAGCCTATTGGAGAAGGTATTGCTAAGGGAATTGAAGATTCAACTCCAGATATAACCAAAGCTGCTAATACTCAAATAGATGATGTAGCAGCAGAACAAAAAGCAAGGATTAAACTTAATAAGCGTATGATGCTTGGCATGGGCCTATCTACAGCAGGTATGATCGGTGGCTCGATGATATCTGGAATCGGCGGTGGTAATAATGCAACAGCCAATATAGCTGGAAGTACATTGACTAATATGGGTATGGTTGGGAATATAGCAGCATTTATGCCAGGGTTAGCTGCATTTTTACCACAAATATTACTTGCAACCGCAGCACTTACCTTAACGGTAAAAGGAATATCTAGATTAATAGAAATAGAAAAAGAACATCAAGCACAAGCAAAAGCAACATTTACTTCAAGCTCTGAAGTTGCATCATTCTTTGGCCATACAGTTGCAGACACAACAAGCAAGGTTTCAGATTTTACAATTTCATTTGCCTCTAACATAGCTAAAGTTGTTCCAGGATTAAATTCAATGCAAGCCCAGCTAGCAAGCTTTAAAGAAATGTTAAAGAGTTTGCCTAAAGATAATTCACTTAGCCTAGTAATTCAAAGATTAAAAGAGGCAAATGATTCAGGTGCAATTACAAAAATAGCTCAAGACTTTGTTACTATGCAAGTTGCTCTTAACAATATAGACCCAGCTAAATCTCAAGAATTGTATAACTTACTACTTGCTGCTAGTGGTAACTCTGGTGCAATGGGTGCCAAGATAGACATAGCAGATCAAGTTAAAGCAGTCTCCGCATCTTTATATAATGCATCTGGAGATGCAAAAACTCTTAATCAATCAATGTCTCAACTTTATAATGCTGCTATGAATAGCACTTCAATGTCAAGTTTTAATAATATTATTAATGGAATAGCAAAATCTTCAATCGGTGCAGCAAAGGGAATGGAAGCTTTAAGACAACACTTCCTTGCGCTTGGAGATTCAAATGCTTTAAATACAATGAAAATATTAAAAAATATGGGATATTCAATTGATCAAATAATTAGAGTTATGTCAGGAATTAGCAAGGGTGCTCAAATTGATGTAAGGGGAAAGACTCCTGCACAAGTAGCAGCAGAAGCAGATAAAGCAACTGAAGAGTATACAAAGAAGATAGAGGCACAAAGCAAAAAATATGAATCTAACACTAAATCTTTAAATGGCTCCAACGCTGCACTAGACGCAAAAATTAAAAAGCTAGAGCTAGAAAAGAAAGCACTTGATGCAAATATTACTGCACAAGAAAGAATGAACAAAACACTAAAAGATGCTGAGCAATATAAGATAACAAAAGGCGACCTTGAAAATCAAATAAGAATGGCTCAGGCCAAGGGAGACTTTTTACAAGCAGCACAACTTCAACAAGAATTATTAAATAAAACTGATGAATATTCAAGAAGTTCTTCTATTGATGTAATGAAAAATAAAAGTGCAGACATTGGCATAAAAATTGCTGACTTAAGGGAATTGCAAAATAAAAATAATACTGTTATTAATAATAATACAAACGCAATGAATGCTAATGCTACAGCACTTGATAAACTTGCAGGAGCTATAAAAACTGGCGGACTTTCTGGTTTACCAAATGCAGGGTTCAGCAAACCAGGTGCAAACGAATACTTTGATAAAAGCTTAGGTGAAGACTGGGCTGGCATGATTTTTACTGATAAGGCAGGGAAAACTAGCGTAGTTCCATCTGGAAGCAGAAGCTATGAATCAACTTTTAAAAAGTGGACAGCAGCAGGATATACTTTTGAAGGTTATGATGCAGAGTATGCAAAAAATTATCAAGCAAAGGGTGCATTTAATCCTGCTGCAAGCATTAAAGGTTCATACCCAATATTAACTAAAATCCCAGGTAAGGCATTGGGTGGCCCAACATTTAAAGATCAAATGTATGTTGTTGGAGAAAAAGGACCTGAGTTCTTTGTGCCATCACAAAATGGAAGCATAATTCCAAATGATATTAGCCGTAGTATGATGAATCAATCAAGCAATACTACAAATGAATATGCACTTAATTTAACATTTAATGGAACAGATATGAATGCTGATGATGTGGCAAGAAAAGTAATGGATGCAATTAAACGTGCAGGAAATTCAAATTCAGTGTATACTAATAGGAGGATAAACACATAATGCAAATACCTATTGGCGTACAAGTATCCCTTGGATATAAATCAGATAATACAGAAACAACAGACCCCGCTCTAATGGTCTGGTACAAGCTGACCGATCACAATCGTCAGCCAATTAAGATTGCCTACGACCTTATTGAAAACACACAAAGAATGGCAGATGGTAATTTGAGAAAGTATGTGGTTGCTAGAAAGTTTAAGATTACTACAGACTGGCAAAACCTTCCTACCCTTGATGCTAACCTTGTTGATTACAGCGCAGGCGCACACGGCGGGTCCTGGATAAAAGGTTTCTATGAAGCTAATAACTTTGTACCAGTATACGTAAAGCTAGTATTTGCTCAACATACAACACCAGCAATATTTCAAGTACCAGTCAATTCAACCTATAGAGATTCATTTGGAACAGATGCATCAAACTCTGTATACCATGCCTATATGAGTTCTTTTGACTATGAGATTTTAAAGAGAAGAACCAATGCAGTAAATCAAGGATTTGACTACGTAAACCTAAAGATAGAATTTACGGAGATCTAGCATGCTAGGAAATACACAAGCTGTAAAAAATTACTTTGAGCAAAGCGGAGTCCAGATAAGACCATTGGTTTCTGCTGAATGGAATTATAACCTAATATACCAGCCTTACGTAACATACTCAGGTGCTGGTCAAAATTTATACTTCCCACTTGGAGAATGGTCAAATGCTGGATTTCCAAAAGTTTCAGTAACAACTAATACGGGGGCTAAAAGAGCAGCAGCTTTCTTTAATCCTAATGCAAAAAGATTTACTGTAAATGCAACTTCTATAGATGGTAAAGATAACTTTGAAGGAAGAGTTTCTATAGGGCTTGGTAACTTACCATACGGAGCAAATTCATACAAGGTAATTTTTTACGTAAGATCTATAGATAGCAACATAATTAATTTGTCTACCCAACTAAGTAATGATTCTGCAAAAGTTTATGGCAGCACTTATAAAACTATAGATAACTTTGATTGGCAAAAAGTAGAACTAGTTGTTGGTGCTAAAAAGGGAGATACCTCAGCATACTATAATGGACTTAACCTTTCTTTAGATTTTGTTAACACAACACTTGCCAAGGTTGGAGCGTGGGGCATAGAGGTTTGTAATATTGAAGTATATCAAATTACATACTTTGATTACACATATGGATCACTGTGGCCAACAGATACAGCATTTTCTTATTTTAGACCAGGCGAAAGCTATGTAAATTCGGGCAACATAAATATCCCTAACGTAACAAGGGTGATAGAAACTAATAAAGGTACATGGGATAATGCAGCCCCATGTAGTCCAGTTGTATACTCTCCAAGAACATTATTCTCTGCCAATTCTAGCCCCTTCTATAAAAATGGAAGCATTTCTCCATTCTCTCAATATAAATATTTTGTTTCAGAAAGACCAGATAATGGCGCAGTATCTATAGGTGCATCATATGAAGAAAACCTAGATGTTAATAAAATTGTTTTAAAGTTTAATGTATCTCAATCAATACCAAGCGGAATGCTAAGCCTTTATAATCCTTCAAGCACCGCTCCAGTTGCAACGGTTTCTATAAGCTCAAGCCAAGTTTCTAAATCTGGAATATGCATTCTTTACTATCATCCAGAAGCTACAACTGCAGCAGGTAAGTGGACAACAACCAAATGGGCTTGGTCTGAGTCTAATAAAACAAAAATGCCAAGAATTAATGATACTGGGCAAATAACAATTTCTCAAAAAATCAATAAAGTTATATTTACCCAAACAAATGCTTCAGTAGTTAATGCTTACCAAAACCTTTCATATAAGGAGGGGACAAGCAAATCGGAGATCCTTGCAGAATTTAAGAGACTACAAGTCATAGAGATATCCCCTAGACTAGAGCTAGACCTATCTGAATTTGTTCTTGACTATACAATAACCAAAGAGCTAGACAATAAAGGAACCCCGCTTCCAATATCTGCAATGTCTGCAAATGAAGCAGACATAAGCTTATCTAATATTCCCTTGTCTGGTTCAGAAAATCTACCGCTTTCTATATTTTCAACAAACGCTAATAATACTGCAGTGTTTGTTTCCCCACTTAAAAACTTACTTGCAAAAAATGTTAAATTCTACATGAACTATTTTATTCCACAAGATAGAATTTCAGAGTCAAGCCAAACAAATAGAATTATTCCTGGTGGAGTTTTCTATGCAGATTCATGGGACAGTATAGATGTAAAAGTAACTAAGGTAAAATGTTACGATATTATGAAGTTTTTACAAACACTTCCAGTATCAGACTATGTATCCAGATCTCAAAGCCTTGTAAACATATTTACTAACATTATGGACTTTGCTGGATTCTCAGACTATAACTACGATGAACTTTATTCAGTTTTCAATGATAGTAATCAGGCAATTAATTCTAGTTACTTTTTTGCTGATTCTAAAAATAAAACAGTATACGATATTCTTAGAGAAGCTTTTCTTGCTTACCAAATTGCAGCCAGTGTTGATGAAGACGGCATATTAAGATTTAATAATCTTCAGCAAATAATTACAAATAATGTAGTTACTTATGCAGTCAATGATGAAAATATTGTAGTCAATAGTTACACAGAAAATATTAAAACAAAAATTGGTAAAATTATTATGAGATACAGAATGCCTCAAATTAAAAGATCTTTAACCACGGCTTCTTCAGCACAAGGTATTACATCAATATTTAATCAAGCACCTGATACAATTTGGAAAGAAGACTCAGAAGATGTAGTTCCATTAAACTATCTTTTATCTTCAATTGAGAATTACTCTCAAAATTATTATACAGTCAATAAACAAGATTTAAATGAAGTTTTTTATACAATGCCATTAACGCATAATAGCTATGCAATTATACAAGGGGAAATTATCTCAACTGGAGATAAAGAATTTTTACTTACAGATAATGATACAGGCAGAGTAAAGTCAGTTGGAGTTTCAAGTTCAAATGAACTAGATGCTGAAGTAGCACAATTTTCAAACGATCAAAGAACAGCAAATATTAAATACACACCAACAGGAAGATTTTTAAATGTTCAAAGAGGCTTATTTGATACCGCACCAAAAACGCATAAAGTCATGTCATCTTCAGCAGATGTAGGCGCACAACTTCAAGCAGGTACCCTTACCCCAGGAACAAATTATTTTTCAAGACTTAATCCTCCAAGCATTGATACAAATAGCGGGTCTATAATTATTCCAGTTTATGCAAATAAATATACTATAATTACGTCAAAGTCTGAAGTAGACAACAACTACAATACTTACTCTGCAAGATTTAAGATACCAGATGTATCAACAGAAGTATCTTCAGGTTTAGTATTTAATCTATCATTGAATAATAGCGACTCAATATTATCTAGTTTTTATACTTTAGGTATTCAGGCTACAAAAAATATTAACGGTAAAAAAAGCTACAAATTGGAAATGTATGAAGTTTCAGCAAGTGGCACAAAAAGCTTATTATTTTCTCAAAGTGTTACTCATATAATTAACTCAATATTTAGTAACGAACCTCTAACGCCTGTTCATATGAAAAGAGAGTCACAATTTATTAACCTTAAATTCACTGTTCAGTCTGATAAAATACTTGTCTATATCAATGATATAAGAGTTGTTTCTGATAAAACTTCAAACAAGCGTGGATTGCTTGGGACTAAGTTTGGTTTTTATTCAATTGGAGCAAGCACTATTTCAACGGGATCAAACCTAGCAGAACTATATGCATGTCAATCAATACTTGACGATACAGCTAAATACCATTTTACTACTCAAAGATTTCTTGATGCTATTGTGGCAAACAAAAGAATTAGTGAAAAGTTTTACATGCTACAGTCTAGCCCTAAGATTGTAGGACTAAATCTTTATGACGTACAGACAACCCTTAACCCATCTTTAGGTGCAGAGCATTTAAAAATTATGTACAACCTTTATTACAACATACTTGAAACTGGTGGGCAAAAACAAAAGTCATACTATATCTCAGTACCAGAATCAGCACTAACCTATTCAACCATTATCAATTCAGGCTTTAGGTTAAAATTTGCACTAGTAAATAATGCTAATTATTCAGTATGGACAAAAAGTTCTATTTCTTCTAATAGAATTGTAAATGCACAATATGCAACATTCTCAAGAAATGTTATCTTACTTACAGAACAACAAACACTTGAAAGAGTTTTAAACCCACAAAATGCAAATGAAGTAATTGAATTGCAATCAGATTGGCTACAGTCAAAGAAAACAGCAAATGCAATTATGGGAGTTGTTGCTAAAGCTTCTGAAGATTTTAGTAAAGACATTACAGTATCTTTATTTGGAAATCCATTAATTCAAGTAGGAGATGTTGTATCCTTAAGGCACAACTTAAAAAATATAATTGGACTTACCTTCTTTGTTCAATCAGTAAGAAATACATTTAGTCAAGGTTTAACCACTGAGGTTGTGTTGAATAAGATTGGATATGAAGGATCTGCTCCAGATTCACTTAAGAATAAATACCCATCAGTTGCATTGCCAACGTATTTAAATATACTTGGCTTATCGCCAACTTCAGGAACTACGGCGGGATCAACACTAGTCACTATTGGTAACGGAATAGACTTCAGTGCAAGTAATCCCCCAACAGTTTATTTTGACACAAGCCTTGCCACAAATGTAACAGTAATTGATAGCTCTACATTGACTTGCAGAACCCCAGCTCATAGCGCAGGTTTTGTAAATGTTAAGGTAATTTCAAAAGGAGTTACTTATCAATCAATTAACTATAATGGATTTGAGTATCGTGGAACAGATGTAGTACTTGGTCAAGTAAATCCAATTGTTGTTTCAGACGGATTAGATGCAGTAAGTAATACTAGAGAAGTTGCTTTAGATTGGACATCTGTTGATGAGCGTGAAAACGCATTTAAATATACATTAAGCGATGGGTCATCGGGAACAATTGATTATGCAAATACATTTTTGTACAAAATATTGTTTAAAGGCCTTAAAGACGGACAAACATATACATATACAATAACCACGCTGTTCAAGCAGAACGGGGCTGAGATCGGCTCCAGTGCCCCTGTAACAGGTTCATTTACGGCGGGGTCATCAAGTAATCCTGATACAGATGCTGCTCCATCTATTACTGCTACAGCAGTTAAAGACTCTTTAAATAAAGTAACATTTAAAATAAGTTTAGTTGGAACAATAGCAGATACATACACTTGGAGAATTTTTGATGGTACATCAGCTCAGGTATATGATTCACATCAACAAACATCTCCAACTTATACTTATCCTAACCCAATGCAAGCAGGTTGGTATGCCACAATGTATGCAAAGAATCAAGGCTCTACATCAAATGTAGTTGCAATTTATTTTAATAATGTTCAACTTGGAACTATCATAGAAGATCCAGGTACACCAGCTGGTGCACCAGCACAGCCAATCATAAGGCTAGAAACAATAAGTGAGGGTGGAGGAAAGTCATCTGCAAGACTTTATGTAACTCAAGATACATCTGCCACAAAACCAAACTCATATGACTTTACAATTGACCCAAGCAGATTTGGTGGAGATAAGGTTGATCAACCTCCTGCAATTACACAAAACAATTTTCCTGCACCAGTAAACGGAGAGCTATTGCTTACTTTGACTGGATTCACAAATAACACAAGTTATAGCATCAGGACACGTGCACTAAACGGTAAGGGTTCCAGCCTAAGTACTCAAAATATACTTTTTGTTTCTACAGGAGGAGCTACCGTTTCAAACGTATCGCTATCTGAAAACTTAACCTTATCTTGGACAGGTAATACTTATTTTGATTCATATCAAGTTGAATATAGTGGAAGTAATGGGGTTACAAAAACCCCAAGTGTAATATCTAAAACTACAGGAACTACCTACAAGAGAACTACAAGCGTTACTGCTCTTTCAACTAACGGTACTGCTTTTACGGATTTAATTTATAGTGGTCAAACTTTCT
This sequence comes from Bacteroidia bacterium, assembly GCA_040403075.1. Taxonomy (GTDB): domain Bacteria; phylum Bacteroidota; class Bacteroidia; order UKL13-3; family UKL13-3; genus RGVD01. The sequence goes on along the minus strand of JBBALJ010000006.1, from coordinate 7,786 downwards.
GGCCAGCAGGCACAAAAGTTACAGCAAAAGTTACAGCATACAAGGGAGCACAGGCAGTAACTACAATATCTAGCACAGCATACACAGTTCCTGGAACACCAGGCGGAAACAATCCAACTGGCCCAGCACCACAAGTATTTGCTCAAGATAAACATCAATATATTCCAAGTGGCACGTTTTACTCAAGTCCTGGAGGGTCATTTTTTTGGTATAACCAAAGCTTAGTTCCAAGTCAATTTGATTCATGGGTTTGGGAATATGAAATTTATAAAAATAAAACTTCAGCATCAGGAACTCCAACTACAGGAACAAGAAACCCAGCCAGTCCAAACATATCAAGTAATAGCAGGTTCTATGTTGACTATCCATTTGTAGGAACTCATTACATAAGAGTTAGAATGAGAATTACATATAATAGCAGCACATACTATGGTGCTTGGGGAGATACAACAAAGACATTTACCTAATATACGGCGTAAATGCTATAATTAGACTATTACGGAGGATCAGATGCCAGCGACACCAAATAATCAAGCAATATTAAACCTTAGCGTACAGCAAAAGGGAATATTTGTCATGGCTGAAGATGACCCAAACAACAGAGACCCAATTGCTAGAAAAAAACTAGAGGCCTTATATGGAGAAGGAAACATCCTTGTCTTATCTAAGCAGCAGTTTTTGGCTTATCAGGGCGGTAAAGATCTAGTATCAATTTTCTCATCCGAAAAATATGACCCTACACGCTATCAAGAAGATAATGAAGAAGAAGGATTTACAGGATCAGTTACCTTTCCTCCTCCAACAAATCTTACTGTAGTGGCGGGGTCTGCAAAGAGACAAGAAGATGGCACAGTTACTATTACAGTAGAATTTGAAGGAGAGTCAAGCATTGCTGGACAATTTGTAGACTACTTTGCAGATAAGATTGCTCCACAGAAAGCACCATTTAATAAGGTAACAGGAATTACTGCAGTTGGCAATTATCCAATTATAACTATAGGGTTTAATACAGCTACCGATTCAAGCAACTATGTAATTAAACTAATAGACGTTGCTACTAATACTTTCTTGGCCAGAGCATACACTCCAGCACAAGGGGCAAGCAAGGGTACCTTCTCATTTACTGGCGTACCTAGAAAACGCTTTAATGTTTCTGTTACCCCATACAACGACAACGGATTGGCGGGACCAGAAGATTTTGCTATGAATGGATCTATTAAGAAGGTGATTGACTTTGTACTCTAAACTAAATGGGCTTTATGTATTTAAGCAAGACGGAAAAGAAATTGGTCGTTCTAAGAATTTGATAACTACAAATGGAACTTCTGCAATCTTGCAGTATCTAACGGGTAACGGCGGGGAGTGGGCTGGAAGTATAGCCATAGGTGCTATGAATACAACAGCTAATGTAAATGACCTTGCCCTAAGATATGAAATAGCCAGAGCAACTATTGCCTCAAAATCTTATAGAAACGGAACTCCAAATTTAATTATCATAAAGGGAAGAGTAGATTCTCTTGTAGCAGCAAATATATATGAAGTAGGTGTTTTCCCTGCCAACAATGATAAAGTGTTTGGTGCAAGAGATAATCTTATTGTAACTGATTTCTCATCCCCTGAAGACTGGATTGTTAACAGTGGAAATATTAGTCAGCAAGCTTATGCTGCACAAAATCCATTTTCTCCAAGAGTTGGTTTATATAATTTTGTTATTGAATCCAACTCAAGTACAACAAATGATAACTTTGTATTTGACCTATCTTCATTTACTTCTCTAGACTCTCTAGATATACTAGCTTCTGTAGATGAAACTAAAAATGGAATTGTTAGAGTAACTTTAACTGACGTTAATAATGTTTCAAAACAATTAAACTATTCTTTTAACGGAGCTGTTACTTCAGGGTATCAAGTTCTATCACAAAATTTTCCATCAGATATATCAACGCTATCAAACATTTCTACTGTAAGAGTAGAAACAATTGGATCTTTTTCAGACATAACCTTAGACTCAATAAGAGTTTCTGTATTGGGCGAGATTAGCAATAGCACTGCGTTAATAAGCAGATCAACCCTAACAACTCCTATTGCAAAAATTTATGGAGTTCCGTTGGACATAGAATATTATGTTCAGATAGGTTAGGGTAAATGGCAACTACACCATCATCAACTGCAGGCGGAAATACACCAACAAATTCGCAATGGAGTCCAGGTAAAAAAACAAAGTACACAATGCAGATTACTGGATTGCAACCAGGTCTTACATATAACCTTGCAGTATGGGCGCAAAATTTAACAGGAAGATCTGACTATGCTGTAAAAACTTATTCAGTTCCTTTATCAGATGCAAGTGGTTCTAATGGTGTTGTTTATAATAAAGGTCAAGACATAAGGCTTCAAGGTGGATCAATCTTTGCTACTACTTCTGACTCAAATGCTTTGCCAAAAAACTTAGGAAAAATTAATATTTTAGGATCTCCACCAACTGGTAGAGGATTAATAATTAACGAAACAGGTATTGGGGCATTTAGAGATGGCGTAGCTCAGTTTAGATTAAGCGCACAAGAAGGAACAGCAGAATTTGCAGGAAAAGTTTCAGCGGGAGAAGTAAAAATTGGTCCTGACATTGACCCAACAGAAACAAAGTCAGGTATATATATCAATGCTGATAACTATTGGTATGATGATGGAACGTTTAAAACAACATCTCAAAACGTAATAGATATTGTTACTGGAGTAAAAGCATTAAAGCCAGGTGCCCCAACAAACCTTACTGGAACATGGGTAGGTCAAGATTTTAGGCTTTCATTTAACTTTAATACAACAACCAAAACAGATTTAATAGACAATACTAATGTACAGTTTTTTGTTGTCACACATAAATTGCTTGATGGCAATTTTAAGGTATTGAAGGTTGCACCAGCTGGAACAAACTCACAAGATTATGTTTTAACAAAGCAAGCAAACGAAGGTTTATTTGGTGTTCCGCAAACAAGCTTTGCTCAAATTGTTATTGTAGCAGAAGATATTTTTGGCAATCAAGGTCCCGCAGCAACGCTTAATAATACGGCTGCATATGTAAATCCAATTCCAGTTCCAACAATAAGTGTTACAAATTCAAACAATGGTTACTCAGTTAATTTTACAAATTATCCAAACCCTATTACGTACCCTTCTTTTTCTAGAGTTGTTGTGGAAGAGTTTGTTTCAACATCAAACATAGATCCAGGCCCCGCAGCGTATTTAGAAGTATATAGAGGTACTGTAAACCCAGCTATTGTAATTACACCAACTACAGCTCAGCGTTGGGTTAGGGCAAGATACTTAGATAGCTTTGGCATATTAAGTTTGCCATCAGCAGCATATAAAGCAAACCCAGTTAACCCAGTAGCATCAAATTTAGATTTACAACCACCAAATGATGTTCAAGTTGGTACCGTTGCATGGGTTGGAAACAATATTGAAATTAGTTATTCTCTACCAGCAACAGATCCAGGTGAGCGTTTTGTTGTTGCATTAACAACTAACTATGCTCCGTATGACGATCCAGCTTTAACGGGATTCTTTTATAAATATCCAGACCCAAGCGGTAAAGTTATTATTACTCAAGACGAATTGTTTGGTCAATTTGGTGGATACTACACAGGATACTCTGGATTATTTAAAAGTGCAGATGCAGCAGATAACAGAACTGCTGGTGTTTCTTTCACGGTTCCAGTTAAACAAAGTGCAATTAGCAACCTTACACCAGACTTAAATTTAATTAACGTATTTGGAGTTCCAAACGGATACGTTGTTCAGCCTTACCTTGTACCAGGTGCTTCGTCAATGGAAATTTACGAGTCAACTACCTCAACTGGGCCATGGACACTTAAAGCAACAACAAGTCAGCTGTATGCAGCAACTGTTACAAACTTTAACACAAAGTATTTAAGGTTTAGATGGACGGGAGCATTTGGAGACGTTTCACTATTTACATTAGCCAAAGCAGCAAACCCAATTGATCCAACAGCGTTTAGCACAATTCCACCAGATACTCCTTCAGTAGGTGTAACTACAACTAATAAAACATCTTTGGTTCTTGGCATAGATACCCTTGATACCGTTAAGACAAAAGGTTATTTCTTAAAATATTTCCCTACAGCAGAGCCTACAGATATTACAACAGAGACTGTTCCGAGTAATGGTGCAGGAACCATTTCTTACACATTAAAGAATTTAGCACCAGGAACTTCTTATACCGTATCTGTTGCAGGATACAATGACTCTAACATTGTTGGTAACTACAGCACTTCTCAAATATTTGCTACAACAACAGCAACAGTTTCTGTTCCTACATCAGTTGCTTTAACAGGAGCTTCATATGGCGCACTTGCTACATGGACTGCTCCGTCAAATCCAGAAACTAAAATTTCTAGATACGGGGTATCAGTCTATAATGCAGCGGGAGTTTTGTTTACAGAGCAAGATACTTCAGGAACAACATTTTCTGTTTCGGGACTAAAGGCTTCTACAAGTTATTATGTGAGAGTAGTATCAAAAGATATTTATGGAAATTTAAGCGCATTTGTACAGAGTAATACAATTACTCTTAATGCAGTAGGAGGGACTAACGATGGCAGCCCAGTTGCTACATCTCCAACTCCAACTATAACACCTTTGTTTGGTGCTTTGCAAGTTAAATGGGATGCTGTTACAAACGTAGATAGCGTTACATACGAAGTGCATGTATCAACAACAAGTGGATTTACTCCAGACAGACCGTTGTCTGGAACAAGTACTACAAGAGTAATTCAAACTGAAGGAACATTTGCTATTGTTAAAACATTGCCTTCAGGTGTTTCTTTAAATTATGACACACTATATTATGTAAAAATTGTTGCAAAAGACTTTGATGGTGCAGCAGGTCCAAGCACACAAGCATCAGGAACTCCTTCAAAGGTAGACAATGGAGACATTGCAGCAAATGCAGTAAGAGCAAATCAAATCTTTGCTGGATCTGTTAGTGCAGACAAAGTTGATTCAGCTAACCTTTTAGTTAGCAAACTATTTTCTGTTGGAGCAGGCGGGACTTTTGCAATAAAGATTGATGCTCAAGGTAATGGTACGACTGTTCCATATAAGCTATACAGCGGTGCAGGAGAATACTATGATGCAGGAACAGCCTTCTACCTAGACTCACTTGGTAAATTTTCTTTAAAGGATAAACTATTTTTTGATGGAACAACACTAAACGTTAATGGAGCAGTAGTTGCTCAGTCTGGATACTTTAATGGACCAATAACAGTTAATGGTTTTAACCCAGCTACAGCTATGAAGATAGGAAGAAACGTAAGCGGATCAAATGATGGTATCTCTCTTGACGCAAATAATTATTGGTATACAAATGGAACCTTTAAGGTAGGAAGTTCAACGCTTGGATTTTCTTGGGATGGTACATCTAATTTTGCAGTAACTGGAGACATTACAGCTAACTCAGGAACATTTAAAGGCGCAGTAACAATTGATAGCATTCTAGCAAACGCTGGCCTTTGGGTGCTAGGAAATGGCGCAAATTATACAACTGGTCCAAGAGTCGTTATTAATAAAAATGGTTTATACGCTTACAACTTTGGTGCAACATTAGGTCAAGCAGCTTCAACATATATCAATCTTGCTGCATCTTCAGGAGCATATACATTTGTTACAGAAAATGCTCAAATTGGTGGATGGACAGTTGATAGCAATAAAATTGAAAAATTAACAGGTGGACTTTATTCTGGAATTGCTACTGGCTCAGTTACTACTGCCCTTGCATTTTATGCTGGAAGCACAGGATCTGGAGGTAACAACACTGCTAAATTCTCAGTAACACAAGGCGGTGCAGTAATTGCAAGAGACATTTCTATTATTGGAGATGGAACAACTAATACTATTTTGCAAATTGGTGGAACAGGAAATGCTTCTCCATTTACAGTAGACGCTGCAGGAAATATGAAATCAACTTCTGCTACTATTACAGGTGCTATAACTGCAGCTTCTGGAAACTTTACGGGTAACGTATTTATTGGAACAGCAGGATCTTTAGTTTCAGGCTCAGTCATATTACCAAGTACGCCACAAGCACCAACAAGTAATGGAAATACTTATCCAATACTATCAACTGCAGGGTTTATACTAAACAAAGCTGGAATTACATTTAGCAATGGAACAGATTTTGTAACTACAATTAATGGATCTAACGGACTATTTACAACAACCTCAGCAAATATTGGTGGATGGACTGTAAATGCTACAAAGATTTCTAAATCAGGAATTGAATTAAATACTGCAGTAGCATCAGGTGTTGCAGCAATTACCGCAACTTCAGGAACTTATTATGTAGGAATAACAACCCCAACAGGAACAACCACAGATGCAATTTTGTGGGCGGGAAACAGAGACTATGCTGGAAGAAACACAGCAAACTTTAGAGTAGATGCAACTGGTAAACTATATGCTACAGGTGCAAAAATAGATGGAGAAATTGTAATTGGTTCAGGAGCAACATATGTTGCAATCGGTGCTGCAGATACAAAAGCACAAGAAGGTAAAGATGCTGCAGCTGTTGCAAAAGATAGAGCTGACGCTGCATTTACAAAAGCGGGAGATGCTTTAAGTGAGGCTCAAGGTAAAATTGCATTTGCGGGAGTTGAAGCAGCGTTAACAAATGGAACAACCACAATTAACGGTAGTCAGATAACAACTGGGACTATTAACCTTGCAAGACTTAATATTCTTTCAAGCCCCTCAGCTGGTAACTCTTTTCAAATTGATGCTACAAATGGACTCAGAGCCTTTAAGGGCGGTACACAAACAGTAGGAATAGATACAAGCGGAAATGCATTATTCAAAGGAAATTTAACAGGATCATCTGGATATTTTGGACCTATGAATTTTAGCTCAGATGGTATGTATTCGGACGATGGTAATTTTCAAATAAATTATACTAATGGAACTGCTTATTTAGGAACAATCGTTGCAAGTCAAATTACAACAGGTACAATGTCTGCAAATAGAATTTCAGGTGGAACAATTACTGGATCTACCATTAGAACAAGCGCAGGTGACGATAGAGTTGAATTAAATTCATCAACAGGATCACTTAGAGTACTTGCTGGTAATTCAACAAAAGGACATATTGGTAACGGTGGTGGTACAGGAATTTTAATGCATGCTGGATCAACCTATAATCCAGACCAACTTAGTGGTTTGTTTAAGGCACAAGTAAATTATGCAATAATGCAAGGTGGAAATTCTGGTGGAAACAGTAGTGCAGTAGAAGCACGATCAGATTATCAATTATGGCTAAGAGGTACTAGTGGTATTTATGTTTTAGATAGACTTCTTGTTCAATCTGGAGACACTACAACAACAATTTCTGCAAATGTTGCAATGAGTGCTTCTGGAATTATTTATAAAAATACATCATCTATAAGATATAAAGAAAATGTTACAGATCTTTCTTTTACCAATGAATCTTTTAGACAATTACGCCCAGTTAAATTTCAAGGAAAGAAAGAATTAAAAGAAGGAAATGAAACTTACGCTTTTGGTTTAATAGCAGAAGAAGTTGCTAACATTCCAGGACTCGAAAATCTTGTAGTTTATGATGAGCAAGGAAGACCTGATGCATTGAGTTATGATAGAGTTCCTGTTATACTTATTGATATTGTTAAAAAGATATTAGACCGACTTGACAAAGCTGGAATATAGCTGCTATACTTAAGCAAAAGAGAAAGAAGATAAAATGGATAATCAATTAGATAAT
>JBBALJ010000005.1:4136-74725 GCA_040403075.1 Bacteroidia bacterium | reverse complement strand
CGCTCGCACCAGCTATTGGCATTGGGCAAATGTACATAAACTAAAAAAGCTGTACACGATGCACAGCTTTTTATTTATTGATAAAAAAAATTATCTAATTACATCGCATGATGCTTGGCAGCCAAATACCTCTCGGCATCTAGGGCGGCCATACACCCACTGCCCGCAGCTGTTATCGCTTGTCTGTAAATTTTGTCTTGGGCATCACCACTGGCAAAAACACCTTCTACATTGGTGCGGCTGCTTCCAGGTGTGGTTATTAAATATCCAGTTTCATCCATATCCAACCAACCTTTAAAGATACCCGTATTGGGTGTATGTCCGATGGCTACGAAGAAACCTTTGATATCAATATTTCTCATTTCCCCTGTAAGCACATTTTTAATTCTAGCTCCCTCTACCCTATTTTCACCTAGTATTTCATCAGTTTCCGAATTGAATAATATCTCAATATTAGGTGTGTTTTCAACCCTATGTTGCATGGCTTTTGAAGCTCTAAATTCGCCTTTACGAACTATCATATAAACCTTGCTACAAATTTTAGCTAAATAACTAGCCTCTTCGCAAGCTGTATCTCCAGCACCTACAATGGCTACATCTTTACCTTTGAAAAAGAAACCATCACACACCGCACATGCCGAAACACCATTTCCGTTAAGTTTGGTTTCGCTAGGTATTCCTAACCATTTGGCACTTGCACCTGTAGAAATAATAATACTATCCGCTTGCAAATATTTGCTTTCGTCTATTTGAACATCGAAAGGTGGCTTATCAGCAAAATCAATTTTGGTAACCATGCCATAGCGAACATCAGTACCTAATCTTTCTGCTTGTTTTCTGAAATTTTCCATCATTTCAGGACCCATAATTCCATCAGGGTATCCAGGGTAATTTTCAACTTCAGTGGTAATGGTTAATTGCCCTCCAGGTTGAGGACCGGTATACATAACTGGCTTCATATCAGCCCTTGCAGCGTATATAGAGGCTGTGTAACCTGCAGGTCCGCTACCTATTATTAAACACTCAACTTTTTCAATTGTATCTGACATAGTATTTGATTTTTATTCTTGCAATACTATGTCAAAAACCAATCCAATTATGAACAAATTATGAGAAGTTAATCATCATCTAAAGAGATAATTCACCTTCAAATACCCTAATTGCTGGCCCTTGAAGGTAAACTTGTTTAAATGATTGTTCATTTGGGGTATATTTTACTGAAAGGGTTCCTCCTAACGTTTGCACATTAATAAGTTGACTTTCTATTGAATTTCTTTGTGAATATGCTAAAACACTTGCGGTTACACCAGTACCGCAACTAAAGGTTTCATCCTCAACACCTCTTTCGTAGGTTCTAACCTTAAGCTCATTATCACTAAGTATATTAACAAAATTCACATTGATGCCCTCCTTGGCAAACTCATCATTAAACCTAATCTTTTTGGCCATGGATACAATGTCAAGATTAGTGATATCCGCATCAGAGAAAACTACATAGTGAGGTGATCCTGTGTTCAGCACAAATTCGTCAGTGCTTCGTTTTTCGATGGAATTTACATCCTTCATCAAAAGAGAAACCATTTTGTTTTCATAATCTGCTTCATGATAGCCATCAACAGCGTAAAAAGCGGCTTTATCACCCACCACGTTCAAATCTTTAGCAAATTGAGCAATGCATCTACCACCATTGCCGCACATACTACTTTCGCGACCATCGCTGTTATAATATTTCATGAAGAAATCAGCGGATTCGTGCTTTTGCAATAATATCAAACCATCGGCCCCAATCCCAAACCTTCGGTGACACAATTTTTCAATCAGTTTGGTATTATCTCCATTAGGGAAAAGTGAAATTCTGTCATCAATCATGATAAAATCATTCCCAGTCCCTTGGTATTTAAAAAACTTGATATTCAATGTTAGTAATTATGAAAATTGTTGTCAGATAATAATAAGATTTCATTATCAGACAGATGTAAAATAATTTGATTGATGCGCTTTAAAAGAAAAATATTATCAGGTTTTTGATGTCCAAATAATATAAGTTTTTTACCATTAAAGGTATATCCAGCATAATCTTCAGGCGACTGCCAAAATTCAACATAGACCTGCTGTTGCTTTGCCTTAAGTGGATTTTTTATCATACTCCTTAGTGCAATTGCGCTACTCATGCTATCAGTTATTAGACTGTCTGTATCCAATAGTAAGTTTTTCTGTTTTTCTTTAAAAGCCTCAAAATCTATAACCGCTAATAGGGTATCAAACAACATAACATCTGCATTGGCTTCTTCTATGTCTTCGCTTATTTCACCAGTTTTAACAAATGAAGTTGTGTCCGTTGAAATTTTGCGGCTATTATTCTTTGGAGTTTGTAAAGCATTTTCTTCAGACTCAATTGCAGCCTCAGCGTTTTTATTATATGAGTTTATTTTATCGTTTAGCTTTTTAAAAATATTGATTTTATCAATTACGCTGGTCTGTGAATTAATGCTTTCTTCAAACTTTTTATTAGCATAATAATCTATAATTAAAACCAAACACAATATAGAAACAATAACGTATAACCACCTATATCCATTTGTTTTTTGAGGAATAATGGGTTTGTTGTATTCAGCAAGTTCTTGCTTTAAAATCACATTTCTATTGCTAATATATAATTCAAAATCTTTTTGAAAAGGCTCATCTGATTTAAGCCTGTTTTCAAATGCCAATTTTTCATCCTCACTCATTTCGTTTCGGATGAATTTCTCAAAAAAATACAAATGCTTATCGTGAATGAGCTCTTCCATTGGCTGCACAAATTTGCTGTTTTTTGATGGTATTACACAAGCGGTAAAATATTATTTTTAATGTTTTCGTTTTGTGGATGAATTAATAAAATTGAACAAATTCAAAAATTACATTTACGAATATAAAATTTTAAGCGAATGTTAAGATAGTATTTTAATTTTTGGAATAAAATTTGAAAGTGATTCAAAACCTAAATAACAAATAAGTAACATGAAAAACAACATTAAAAAGTACGCAGCATTCTTAGTTGTTGCAAGCCTAGGAGGCTTGGTAGCCTTAGGCATTAACAGATTATTAAGCAAGGACGAAAGTGCCAAATTCGAACAAAATTATTTAGCCAAATATGCCAGCTTGACAGAAGGTATTGACAGACCCGATTTTGTGCAAGTGGCTGAGTTGGTTACACCTACAGTCGTCCATATTCTCACAGTGGTTGAAGCCCAACCTCAAGCTGACAATAGACAGCAACAAATAGACCCATTCGATTTTTTCAAAGGACATGGCTTTGATCTTCAAATGCCTAACCAAGGTCCTAGAGCAGGCTCAGGATCAGGAGTTATCATTTCACAAGATGGTTATATTATCACCAATAACCATGTTATTGATGGAGCAAACAAAATAAAAGTAGTATTAAACGACAAACGCGAATATGACGCAACCTTAATAGGCAAGGACAAAAACACCGACTTAGCACTTCTTAGAATTGATGAAAAAAATTTACCATTTGCTGTTATTGGAAACAGTGATGATGTAAAAGTGGGTCAGTGGGTTTTGGCTGTTGGAAATCCTTTTAACTTAACTTCAACTGTTACTGCAGGTATAGTTAGTGCCAAAGGTCGTAATTTAAATTTACTTAGAAATGGTGGAGCTAATTACTCTATCGAGTCGTTTATTCAAACAGATGCAGCTGTGAACCCAGGAAATAGTGGTGGAGCTTTGGTTTCAAGTGATGGAAAATTAGTTGGTATCAATACTGCTATAGCAAGTGAAACAGGTCAATATGCAGGATATGCTTTTGCTATTCCTACCAACCTTATGAAAAAAGTGATGGATGATTTGTTGAAATATGGCGAAGTTCAAAGAGGTGTATTGGGTGTTGAAATTAGAGATGTGGACGGAGAATTAGCTGACAAAGAAGGCCTAAAAGAAATAAGAGGTATTTTTATTGCAAAAGTTAGAGAAAATAGTGCTGCTGAAGATGGAGGGTTAAAAGAAAAAGATGTGATTATCGCGCTTGACGGACAAAATGTAAAATCTACACCCGAATTGCAAGAAATGATTGGCAAACGCAACCCAGGTGATAAAGTAAAAGTAACTGTTTTGCGCGATGGAAAAGAAAAGGATTGTGTTGTTACACTTAAAAGTCTTGATGGCAAAACAAACATTTCAAGCGTTGAGAAAATTGATGTAAATAAAGTAATCGATACCGAGTTTGAGACCTTACCTCGTGAAGAGAGACTGAAACTAAAAATAGCCAATGGTATTAAGATTAAAAAGGTAGGAACCAAAAGCCCAATGAAGAAAGCAGGTGTGCCTGATGGCTTTGTGGTAACACAAATAGATAAGAAACCCGTTGCTACTATTAATGATGTAAAAGCTAGCTTAGAAAATAAAAAAGGAGGGGTATTGCTTGAAGGTATTAACCCAGACGGCTCTAAGGGCTTCTACGGATTTGGCTTAGAAAAATAAGTTGTTGTTGGTTTGTATGACTTAGGCCAATGCTGAAATTCAGCATTGGCCTTTTTTGTTTTTGAAACATTCATCATTATTTTGACTTTTGCCAATCTGTGTTATATTGCATTTATATGAAGCGTTATATCATTATACTAATAGGTCTTTTTCCAATCTTAACAATTCAATCTTTTGCACAAATCAATTATGCTAAAATAGTAAATCCTTTTATTGGTTCTGGTGGGCACGGACATACTTTTCCGGGTGCGGTAGCTCCTTTTGGAATGGTGCAATTAAGTCCTGATACGCGCATAGATGGCAGTTGGGATGGTTGCAGTGGTTATCATCATAGCGATTCTATAATTTATGGTTTTAGCCATACGCATTTAAGCGGAACTGGCTGCAGTGATTATGGCGATATTATGATTATGCCTATGATGGGAAAAGGTAGTTTCGACAATAAAATTTATTCATCTAAATATTCTCACCAAAAAGAGAAAGCAAATGCAGGATATTATAGTGTTCATTTGGATGATGATAATATAGATGTGGAGCTTACAACCACTGCAAGAGTGGGCTTTCACAAATACACTTTTAACAAAAATGGCACAACCAATTTCATATTAGACTTGCTTCATAGAGACAAGTTATTGGATGGAAAAATTAAAATAATCGACAATAAAACCATAGTAGGTTTTAGAAAAAGTGAAGCTTGGGCAACAGATCAAAGATTGTATTTTAGAATTGAATTTTCAAAACCTTTTTTAGGACGAAACTTAAGAGCAGATGGTAAAAACATTGAAACAGGAGGAATGTTTGAATACAATGTAAGAAAAGGTGAGGTGATTTATGTAAAGGTATCAATAAGTTCAGTTGATTACGAAGGTGCTGAGCGCAATATGAAAGGAGAACTTTCACATTGGAATTTTGAAAAAGTAAGAACCGATTGCGAAGCTTTATGGAACAAAGAGTTAAACAAAATACAAGCAAAGGGAGGCTCTTCAGACCAACAAGTTATTTTTTATACAGCCCTTTACCATTGCTTTATTCATCCCAGTATATATAATGATGTAGACGGCAGGTATCTTGGTCGCGACATGCAAATACACAAAACAGATGGCTTCAATTATTATACTGTTTTTAGTCTTTGGGATACATTTAGGGCTTTACACCCCTTGTTTAATATTGTGCAACGTGAAAGAAACTTAGATTTTATCAAAACATTTTTAGAACAATACAAACATATTGGTCGATTGCCTATGTGGGAGTTAAGCAGTAACGAAACCAATTGTATGATAGGTAATCATGCCATAAGTGTGATAGCGGATGCTTATGCCAAAGGAATAAAAGGTTTCGATACTAAACTTGCTATTGAGGCATGTGATAAATCAATTCATCATTTTAACAAATTTGGATACCCAAACTATTATCAAAAGGGATATTTATCTATCGAAGATGAAAGTGAATCAGTGAGCAAAACACTTGAATATGCCTATAATGATTGGTGTTTATCTCAATTATACAAATCAACCAATACCTCCCCTACTTCATTTCAAAACTTTAGTGGCGAAAACTGGAAGAACCTATTTAACCCAAGCAATGGATTTATTCAGCCTCGTTCTAATGGTGGATGGATGAAGCCTTTTAACCCAAAAGAAGTAAACAACCACTACACTGAAGCCAATGCTTGGCAATATAATTTCTTTGTACCCCAGGATGTGAAAGGCTTGATTGAAGTTTATGGAGGTAAGGCTAATTTTGAAGCTAAACTAGATAAAATGTTTAGCACATCAAGTAAAACAGATGGAAGAGAACAAGCTGATATAACAGGATTAATTGGCCAATATGCCCATGGAAATGAACCCAGTCATCATATGGCATATTTATACAACTTTGTTGGTAAACCTGAGAAAACAGAACAAAAGGTATTACAAATTATCAATGAGATGTATTCAAACAAACCTAATGGTTTGTCTGGTAATGAAGACTGCGGTCAAATGAGCGCATGGTATGTATTTAGCGCCATGGGTTTCTATCCATTTTGCCCTGGAGAAAATAAATATGCCAAAGGAAAATCTATTTTTGATGAAGTCTTTATTTTAGGTAAAAAGTTTGAATACAATGCAACATCTGTAATTGAAGATACCAAAGCAAGCACTAACAATTTTGAGATAAGCCCCATTATTGATGCAGATAGGAAAATATTTAGAGACAGTTTATTAATTAATATCTACTCACTAAATCCAAATAAACCGACGGTATATTATACCATGACTGGTGCCGATGAAAACTCTTTTAAAGAGACTCCTATCAAAGCTTTTATTAAACCTTTTTACATAAATAGTTCAGTCAAAATTCATGCACATTCAGATAACAAAATTGAAAATTATTTGAATGAAGCTTACTTCCATAAAATCCCTCACAATTGGACAGTGAAGCTCAATTGTAAATACAATAAACAATATACTGCTGGCGGTGATGCTGGCATTATTGATGGTTTATTAGGCTATAAAGATTGGCGCAAAGGTGGTTGGCAAGGTTACCAAAGTCAGGATTTCGAATCTGTAATTGATTTGCAAGAAACCAAAGAAATCAGTGAAATTTCATCTAATTATTTGCAAGACTCTCGTTCATGGATATTATTACCAAAGGAAGTTGAATACTTTATTTCGATCGATGGAATAAACTTTACAAGTGTGGCAAAAGTTGGTCATGATTTGGATTGGAAGACAGATGAAAACATTGTAAAAAAATTATCTAGTCGATTGCCGCAAAAAGCAAAAGCACGTTATGTAAAAGTTATAGCCAAAAACTATGGTGCACTGCCCCAAGGTCATCAAGGTTTTGGTGGTGATGCCTTTATTTTTGTAGATGAGATTGAAGTGCGCTAAGGATAAAGGAGTTTCGGAAAGAGAAATAGATAAATAAAATGCAATCGAATTATTCTATTTAACACTCATGCAAACCCAAGCATCAGGTATCTCTTCTTGAACACGAGTTAATGATTTAGAAACTTCATACATGCTTGAGAAAGATCCTACAGTAACCAATTTGAAATGAAACTTCTTAGGTTTCACTACCTCTGAAGCATTGTATCCATTGTTTTTTAATTTCTCTGATAGCGCAGTCGCCCTTTTGTTATGTCTGAAAGCACCCACAATAATATAGTATACTGAATCTCCTTCATGCATGCTAAAAGCTGTGTTATTATTTTCAATATTTGATTCAACAACAGATTCAATCTCAGCTTGAGGTGCATTTGCAGAAACAGCTGAATCAACAATTATTTGGGATGCAACTTTTTTAGCCTCTACTTTTACTTCATTTTTAGGAGATTCTAATTTAGAATCCTTTAATTCATGGCTTTTATAACTAAACAATTCTTCAAATTTTGAAGATAAATTCATTTTTGAAATCGCATTGCTCAAAGGCGCTACTGGATAGGTTTCAAGCAAAATATAGGCATTAAATAAGAGCACCACTACCATAAAAGTAGCCAATATTGAATACCAAATACCTGATCTCTTTCTTTTAGCAGTTTTAGATACTTTTGGGTATCTATTTGTTGTATTTAATTTCTTTTCAGCAGTTTTTGCAACTTTTTCTAATGGCGAACTAGAAACCTTATTAGAATGCAATTGCAATGGCTGCAAACCAAAAGCAGACATTAAGAAATTGGTTCTGGTATTTGGAATGAATTGAAAATAATTTGAGTCATTTAGTATAAATGTACCCAACAAGTCAATTTCTATTCTCTTTTCATTTTCTAAATTTTGCAAAAAAGCCTGCAATTCAATATCTATTAATTTGATAGAGTCTGAATATGATATTTTCAATTCATCCGCAATGAAGGTTGCCAACAAACCATCATTTAAATTAAGCTTTTGATTAAAGGATACCTTTCTATTGCAAGGGTGCATTAATTCAGAAATAACATCAATATTAGCATATTCAGCATGCAATAAAAATCCTCCAAAATTGGGTACAATTACACAATCATGGATGTGCATTAAGTGAATCACATAATGCCATATATTTTTATCTTTTGATGTTTTCAAATGTTTCTCAATTTCTTATAACAAATTAAGGTATTGTTATATTGTCGCAATTAACAACCTATTAACAAATAATTTCCATATACTTAAAAAAAACATTCAAATGATATGGATTTGAAGCAAATAAATTATTGACACCCCTAAAATCCTATAAAAAAAAGCGCCCACGCAATGCGTGGGCGCTTCATAATGCTTTTGGTTAAAATTATCTCTGATAAACTGGAGTTGCCACTTCAACTTCTTTATAATCAACAATTTTATATCCTAATTTCTCTAGTGGTTTTTGAATTTTTTCTTTATCACCCACAATCATATAAATCATTTTATCAGGGTTAAGGTTTTCCTTAGCTAATTGATTGATTTCCTCTTTGGTCAAATTTTTAATAATACCATTTTGTTGCTTGATATAGTCAGACGGTAAATTTAACTCAACCACACGGTTTAAGAAACCCGCTTTTTGACCGTTGGTTTCATAACGCAAGGCATCAGATTGAGTGATTGAAGATTTCATGAATTTCAATTCATCATCCGTAATTCCATTTTCACGGTAACCGTTTACTTCATTCATAATCTCTTTCATTGAGCTATCAGTTGAAGATGTACGAACAGAAGTTGAAATAATAAAGTAACCTTCATAATCTCTATAAGCGGTGTAATTAGAGCGAATACCATATGTAAATCCTTTGTCTTCACGAAGGTTTAAGTTCAAACGACTATTGAAACTACCACCTAACGGATAATTCATTGCTGTTGATTTGAAATATTTATCATTCCAATCATATTTCATTCCTAAATTACCTAAGCGGATTTCAGATTGAGCTGCTTTATATTTATCTACTAAGTATATTTGTTTGTTGTTAGCAGCAGCTTGAGGGAAGGCAGGATTAACAGGAAACTTAACATTTTTCTTTTGCCAGTTTTTCATAAAAGCCAGTTTAGAAAGAACATCATCTTTACTAACATCTCCAACAATCGTTAATGTAGCAAAATCTGGGGCATAGAATTGGTTATAGTAAGCTTGAACATCCTTTATAGTAAGCGCCTTGATTGATTTTAAAGTACCATCTTCTGGCTCACCATAAATGGTTTTTCCGTATACCAATTTACTAAATGCTAAATCAGCATTATAAGTAGCATCAGTTTTGCGAGAATTGATGCTTTGGTATGCTTGAGATTGATTTAATTTAAAGTCCTCTTGTACAAATTTCGGACGCATTAATTTTTCTTCTAATAATTTCAAAGTTTGGTCTAAGTTCTTTTTCAAACAGCTTACTTGGACGATAGTAGCATTTTTACCAGCATTAAAATTAATACTTGCTCCTATTTTGTCTAACTCGTTTTCAAAAGCCTCTGTTGTATAGTTTTGGGTAGCTTCACCCATCATATCAGCAGTCAAGCTAGCTAAACCAGTTTTAGCAGGATCACCTACTGCAACATTTCCACCCTTCATTGACAATAGAATGTTAACAATCGGACTCTCTGAAGATTTAGAACCAATAACTTTAATACCGTTATCCCAATTTTCAGTGAAATATTCTGGCACTATTGGAGATTTGCCTTCGCCTACTGTAGGACGTTTGCTTCTATCAAAATTATCCTTAGGAGTTGTATAACTTAAACCTTTATACTCTAATTCAGTTGAAGATCTGGTACCTGAAGTTGTAACAGCTTTTGTTTCTTCTTTTTCTTTTCCACCGCTAGCCGCATTGGTTTTCTTAGGAAAAACATTAACCATAGCATAGTTTTTACCTTTAATATATTGGTTAAATACACGCATTACATCTTCTTTGGTAACCTTATTATATCTTGCAATTTCGTCATTTAAGTTATAATTATTTTTACCCAAATACCACAATTGACTTAATTGAGAAGCACGAGCTGCAATACTTTGATTTGATGCAATTATTTGTGTTTCGTATTGACCTTTAGCTCTATTTAGATCATCATCGTTAATACCATTTTTTTCAAATTCATCCAATGTAGATTTCATCAAAGTTTCAGCATCCGTTTCGCCATCAGGGAATGTTACCATTTGAATAGTAAACTCACCTGATAGCTCAGAAGTAATGTTAAATACATTTGCTTGGACTGCTTTTTCAGGTTTTACAAAATTCTTGTAGAAAATAGAGTTATTACCATTTCCTAAAGCAAATGCCAATATATCTAATGCTGGCTCATCAGGGTGAAAAGATTTAACACTTGGAAATACTACATAGTATAAAGGTAAATAAACGTTATCACCGTAGTTTGCATATTTGTTATCCGGCAAACGAACGGGCTCGATACGCATGTTTTTCACCTCAGGACCTTTAGGAATTGGGTTGAAATATTTCTCAGTTAATTTTATTACTTCTGCAGGATTTACGTCACCTGCAACAACTACGCAAGCATTGTTAGGACCATACCAACGCATGAAAAAGTTTTTCAAATCATCTACATTTACTGCATCCAAATCTTCTAGGTAACCAATAGTGGGCCAGCTATAGGGATGACGGTCTGGGTATAAAATTTGATCTTTAATTTCATCCGTCTTACCATAAGGAACGTTATCAACGCGTTGGCCTTTTTCGTTTTTAACAGTGGCTCTTTGAACTTCGAATTTCTTTTGAGTAACCGAATCAAGTAAATAGCCCATTCTGTCAGCTTCTAACCATAAGGCTGTTTCAAGGTAGTTGGCAGGCATAGTTTCAAAATAATTGGTTCTATCTCGATTGGTAGTACCATTCATTTGTCCTCCAGCACCTTGAACGATTTTAAAATGCTCTTCATCTCTCACATGAACAGAACCTTGGAACATCATATGCTCAAAGAAATGCGCAAATCCAGACTTTCCAGCAGATTCACGAGCAGAACCTACGTGATAGGTTACTTCCACGTGAACAATTGGATCACTATGATCTTCATGAATAATTAAGGTTAGGCCATTTGGCAAACGATACTTTTCGTATGCAATTTTAACTTCACCTGGAGCGGCTGTTACTTTTTCAAGTAAAACCGGCTGATTGGGATTGGCAGCAACAGGAGTTTGCGCATTGGTTTTTATTGTGGCAAAAGCCGAGAACAAAAACACTCCTGCATAAAGTATTGATTTCTTCATATTTTATTTTGTTTTGAAGTTTGGGGCAATTTATTTGATATATTTTATTTTATAAAAGATTTTTAACAAAAGGTACATTTATCTTTTAAATGGTATTTTTAGGAATTAGCTATAAACGAATAGCCTGAGTAAAAACAAAAAATGCACTTCATATCAAAATAAAGCGCATTCCTCATTATATAATTTGGAAATTATGCAGAAGCTACTGGCTCAGGTGCCACTTCTTTAACTACCTTTTCAAATTTCTGCATAACTAATTCACACGAACGACCTACGCTAATTTTGATATTTTGATCCTTTAACCATTCAGCTACTGCTTCATTTGAACTCAGAACTCCATACAAGTCACTTGCCACAGCCGTAGTATTGCTTTTGTTAATAGGCTTTCCATTTACTAATTCAAGACTAAACACATAACCTAGTTTATTACGAGCCCCAGTACTTTCAAACTCATGTTTATAAATTTGAAGTTTTTGCTCCCCATCTACTGTTTTCTTAAGTAGCAATCTAATTACGGGAAGGTATTTCTTCCACAACTGTGTATACATGCCTGCGTCTCTCATATATGCGTATTTTGCCTCGTTGGTTATTTAAGTTACAAACATAGGTAATAATTGGCAGCATTAACCAATAATTTGTAATTTATCATAAAAACTATGTAATGTTTTTGTGAATTTTATTCTTTTGAAGGAAAATTACTTAAGAATGTAATTAAAATACTACAATTAGATTGATAATTATTGAACATATGACAAGTTTCACATAAGTGCGTATCAGTAATCTGTTAGCATTATGTATGTTTGCAGATATCAAGTAAAATTAAATAATTAATGAATCAAGTTATATTTCAGGGAGAGCATTTAATCTGGGGAAATCTCGGTCATACTGCAATCGTACTTTCATTTATTTCTTCTATATTAGCAACATTAGCTTTTTTTCTGGCTGAGAAAAATCCATTAGATAAGAGTTGGGGATTAATTGCCAAATATACCTTTCATCTTCATAGTCTTGCGGTTATATCCATAATAAGCATCTTATTTTATATCATTCATCAACATTTATTTGAATATTATTACGCATGGCAGCACTCATCGAGAGATTTGCCCGTACATTTCATGATTTCTTGTTTTTGGGAAGGTCAGGAAGGGAGTTTCTTGTTATGGATTTTCTGGCAAATGGTAATTGGTCAAATATTACTAAAAACCGCTAAAGGATGGACCAATTCTGTAATGGCCTTAGTAATGCTTTCTCAAATAGCTTTAACGAGTATGCTTTTAGGAGTAAAAATATTAGGTTACAAATTAGGTAGTAGCCCATTTGAATTACTAAGAAATATGATGGGTGAGGCACCTATATTCAAGCAGGCAGATTATTTATCAAAAATTAAAGATGGTAATGGTTTAAATCCATTGTTGCAGAACTATTGGATGGTTATACACCCTCCTACCCTATTCTTCGGATTTGCTACCACAGTTGTACCTTTTGCATATGCAATAGCTGGATTGTGGAGAAAGCAGTTTACGGAGTGGCTAAAACCAGCCTTGCCATGGGCTTTAGTTAGCACAATGGTTTTAGGCACTGGAATCATTATGGGTGGTTTTTGGGCTTATGAAAGTTTAAGTTTTGGCGGTTATTGGGCTTGGGATCCTGTTGAAAATGCTTCTCTAGTTCCCTGGTTGATTTTGATAGCAGGTGTTCATGTAATGATAATTTACAAACATTCTGGAAATTCGCTTTCAGTTGCATTTATTCTTATAATCACAACTTTTTTAATGGTGCTTTACGCCACATTCCTAACACGTTCAGGCATTTTGGGCAATTCATCAGTTCACTCTTTCACCGATTTGGGAATGAGCGGACAGTTGCTGGTTTTCTTGTTAATATTTGTAGTACTATCAATTGTTTTGATGATTATTAGATGGAAGTTAATTCCGAAATCGAACAAAGATGAAGATATCTATACCAGAGAATTTTGGATGTTTATTGGAAGTTTGGTTTTAGTAATTTCAGCCTTTCAGGTAATATTAACTACCTCTATTCCTGTATTTAATAAAATCTTCGATGCAAAATTAGCCCCACCGGCTGACATCATCAATCACTACAATAAATGGCAAATGCCAATGGCTATTTTAGTAGCATTGCTCACTGGTGTTGCTCATACACTAAAATATAAGAAAAATAGCATAGAGGGAACTAAAAAACTGCTGTTGCATGCTGCGATTTCTTTAGTTTTGGCTACAACCCTATTTTTCGCTTTCGAGTTAACATCATGGTATTACATAGGTTTACTTTTTGCTGCCGTTTACACTGTAGTAGCAAACGCTTCTCTTTTGAAACCATTGTTCACTGGAAAGGTAAAATTTGCTGGAGCAGCGGTTGCCCATATTGGTTTCGGAGTATTGTTGATAGGTGTTTTGGTTTCGTCTGCTAATAAAAAAGTTATCTCAATAAATGAAAGCCGCCAAGCATTAAGCAATGAATTTAATACCAAAGAAAACGTAGAAAATGTATTTTTAGAAAGAGCCAAAACCATTAAAATGAGTGATTATATGGTAACTTATGTAAGTGATTCTCAAAACTGGGTAAACACGTATTATAAGGTAAATTATAAAAAACTTAATGCAAATAATGGCGAGGTTGAATATGAATTTAACTTATATCCTAATGGACAAATAAATCCTAAATTTGGTTTGGTTGCCAATCCTGATACCAAGCACTATATCAGTCATGATGTATTTACCTATGTAAGTTCGGTTCCGCAAAAAAAGGAATCAGCCAAATACATAAACCTAACTATGCATGAGGTAAAAAAAGGCGACACGATATACACAAATAATGCATTTGCTATTTTGAAAAACATCAATTCAAATGCAAATAGCCAAACGAATTTGAATGTTGAAAACCTTGAAATAATGATAGGGGCGGAACTAGAAATTCACACTTTGGATAATATTGTAACTGCTACTCCGCTGTTCGGAATAAAACAAAATGCCGCAGTTAATTATGATGCAATTAGCAATGAAGCAAAACTAAAATTCAGTTTCAAAAACTTAGACCCTAAAACTGGGAAGATTTCAATAGAAACTTCTGAGCAGGATAATTCAGGTGATTTCATCATTATGAAAGCCATTGTTTTCCCTTGGATTAATCTTGTATGGGGTGGCACGATTATAATGATAATAGGGTTTTCAATTGCTATATTCAAAAGAATTAGCGAATCAAGTAAATAATTTTCAGTGCTGTTAGTTTAGTTATAAAAAAAACTAAATAAGTGATATCAAAGCAGCAATGCTAACTCCAGCCAATACTGAGAGAAGTTTTTGTTTGCTAAAAATATGATGCTCGCTATTTTCAAATAAAATGGTGGTTGAGATGTGCAAGAATGTGCCAATAACAAAAGCCATAAAATAATTGAATGAAGCCGGATTCAAATACATCTCAACTATATTGCTGCTGATAGCACCCATAGGCGACATGATGGCATAAACCAAAGAAACAAATAGTAATTGTTTCATATTTAATTGCAGACTTTTCATGATAGTAATTAATGCAAAAGAGGCTGGCACTTCATGAATAATAATACCTATCAACAAAGAGTAAAAACTCTTATCATTATCTATTAAAGCGCCTAGTGGAATACCCTCTGTAAAGGAATGAATACTCAAGCTTAAAACAATTCCAACAGGAACAACATTAGTCTTCACTTTTTGATGAAGATGCATGTGTCCATGCTCAATTCCTTCAGAATACCTCTCAAGAAAAATCTGAAAAAAGAAACCAGATAATACCAAAATTCCTTTGTAATGATTGTATTGTGAGAATACTTCAGGTATTAAATTTAGAAATGTTACAGCTAATAAATAACCACCTGCAAAAGATAAAAACAACTTAAGCGTTTTTTGATTGACACTTGCACTTTTAATGGCAAGGTATGCTCCTGACAAGGGTCCAAATAAAAGTAGTATAAGAGCAAAATATTTCATTAGGTCTGAATAGTATGAATATATTTATTAGTGTATTTTGAGAATGCCAAACCAAACAAACTTCCAACAATCGCTCCTACTAAGACATCTAAAGGATAATGAACACCCACATACACTTGAGAAAAAGCAATGCTTGCTGCCCACAATAATAATATTGGCAATAGGAATCTACTGATAGACTTTAAGAAAAAGGAGATGAAAGCTGCGATGGCAAAATGGTTGGTTGCATGGGCAGAGATAAAACTATATCCATTACAACTTGCTATCAAATGACGAGTTATGCCACTCAAACTTGGCTCAGCACAAGGTCTAATACGCTGAAATGTATTCTTAATCAAGTTGGCGCTAAATTGATCTGAACAAAGAATCATTAACGCTATTCCTAAAAATATTTTCCAACTTTGTTTCTTATATTGTTTAATTATAAAATATATAAAAACCACATACAATAAATACCAGGTAGACTGATTACGAAGGATTGGACAAAGCAAATCTAAGAATGGATTTGACAAGCCATTATTTATAGCAATAAATACCGTTTTATCCAATTGTATTATCCGTTCAATCATGCTATTTTTTGGGCTACAATAATCAATCTATCACTCGATTCCTGATTGTAAGATTCTAAACTATAACTACCAAAAACATTGAGTAATTTGAAAGATGAGTTTTCTACTAATTTTTCGAAATCGCTTAGCTCCAGTAATTGGACAGATTCTGTATAAAAATTCTTCTCTCCGGTGTCATTAAACTCTATGGTTTTAATTACCCTTTTATTTTCAATTTTCTTATGAATATGAAATTGAATTCCCTCAATTTCTTTTGTTTCAACACAGTTTGTTTGAGCATAAATTTTGGATGCATTCAAAAAATCAACCAAAATTATTCCATTTGGTTTCAAAATTTTATTAAATTGAGAAAACACTTCCAAGTTCACCTTATCTGATTCAAAATACCCGAAACTAGTGAAAAGATTTAACCCGATTTCAAATGTATTATTGTATGGCAAACTGCGTAAATCAGCAATTTCAAATTTTAAATTTTCATTAGCAAAAGTATTAGCCTCATTGATACTATTTGCTGATAGATCAACTCCTATTACATTATATCCAAGTTTATTTAAATAAATGGAGTGTCTTCCTTTACCGCAAGCAAGATCTATTATCTTATCTGATAAGTTAGGTTTTAAGAAATCAATTAATTTTGAAAGAAACGCCTCAGCCTCTTGATAATTTCGATTTTTGTAAAGTATATGATAGTATTTTGAATCGAACCATTCGGCAAACCATTCCTTTCTTTCCATGCTTGCAAATATGCTATTAATTTTGTGAATGTTGAATTGAATTTATTTCATGAATCGGTATATATTAACCACATTGGTCTCTGCATTTTGGGTTATCAATAACTCATTTCCTTTTTCGTCTACTGCAATGTCTAAGACCTCACAATGTTTGCATTCACAAATTTGTTTTAAGGCATTTTTCATCATCATTTTATCAAAACGAGAATACATTTTACCGTTATCACCGCAGAACCCATCTAGATTAAGCATATCAAAATCGCCTGTTTGAACCTCATTATATTTTAGGTTATCTTTTTCATCAATAATGTAAATTTGATTTACAGCATCGTCCACCAAAGATAACCTATCCTTAGCAATAACTACCTCTTCATCAGTTCCGATTTGCTTCAACAGTGGAACTTTAGGTGTAGAAATACCATCAGTTTCAACAAATTTATTTACCGAATTGTCAATTAAATCTACATCTTTTCTTGTGGTTCTTTTAAGTGTATTACTCAAATTATCAAACTTATACTTTTGTACACAAAATCCATATTTATCCGAAATTTTATTGATATAAGACAAATAAAAAGCTTGTTGAGCAATATTTAAATCAATAGAGAACTCTTTACCTTGTAAGGTCTCCCCAAATGACAATATATTATTAGAATTTAACTCACGAAATAGCCCAAAACTGTTGTCATACATGGCTAAATGAAGAATGGTATGATCGGGATTGTATTGCTTATTATTCCCAATTCTATAAAATGAATAATAGCCTTTATATTCAGATAGAAACTTCCATTCACTAGGGTATGAAACAGATTCAAATAAATTACTATTAGGGAAAGCAATATCAGCTTCAATAATATCATTTTGTCCAGCTGAAGTTAAGTCATTATAAAAAATATGAACACCTTGCATCAAATCGTAAACCTCATAATTTATGCGAGTTCCGCTGCTCAAAAAGGTTCTATTTATTTTATCAGTTGATAAACCTGCTTGAGCTAAATCAAGTCGCTTGGTAGATATCAACTTTCCGTTATAATCAAATAGCTTAACATTGTATACATCTACATTTTTCTCAAGTAGCACTATATGGTTTTCATTTGCCAAGAAACTGGTATTATCCAAACTAGTATATCGTATTATGGTTCGTTTGCTTAAATCTTTACTAAAATAATATGCTATATTACTAGACTCTTTTATACTTACTGAAGCTTTGATATCGTTCTTTGATTTATTCAAAACCACAACAAATCCATTTTCTCCTAGATCGAAATAATTTTGATAGAAGCCTCCAGATGTTTTTGCATCAAGAGATACAGAGGGCTTTACCTGAGCATTAACAACTAAAACTAACAAAGTTAGTGATACAAAAAATGAAGATTTTAGTATTGACATGTACAATAATATTTAATCCTCAAATATATTAATCGATTTATAGGTTTTAATGTGACTTATAAAGCATTATGAACACTAAATTGAAATTGTATTTATAAAAAGTCACGACAATGTAAATTATTGAAAAATTTCTTAATATTTTAAATATTAAAGCAATATGAATTGATTTTTATTAAATTGCGTTTGTATTTGGATAATAATGAACAATAACCTGATAATCAAATTTAAACTAAGAATATCGACATGGCTTGTCCTTTGTCTTTTTCAGTTTATTGGATTTGCCCAACTACCCAAATTCGAATGGAGGTTAGAAAATGAAAAACTATTAAGCCCCACCTCATACCAACTTGATGTTTATTTATATAATACAGATACAGCCGATTTTGAACTCAGTGGGGGCACGATAGCCTTCGTAGCTGATCAAGGATGGCGAAATGGAGGAACCATTAGTATCACCGAACAGTATAGTGAATTAAAAACCAATCAGCAAACTTCTGTAGCAATTTATACTGTAAGCGGAATGACTGATTATTGGCGAAAAATTATCACAATTGTTAGTTCAGGACTTGGGACCAATGTCCAAAAAGGAAAGCGAATAAATTGTTTTAGAATTACCATGAACAATACCGTTCCGTTTTCTACAACTATACCTCCTAAGTTTGCATGGAAATTTCATGGCTCTTCAAGTGCGGGTTTTTTAGTTCCAGATCTTTCAGGTAATAGGATCACAGTGGTTGCTAACAGTGCTTCTGCTAACCTTGCAACAGTTCTAACAAACCAACAAAGGTGTTTCACTCCTGCCTATTGGACTGGAAATCAGTGGATTCAAAAATCTCAAAGAACGGGTAATGATACTACAGTAAGTTTAGGTACGAACAAGGAAGTAAATATATACACTGGCGGGTTTTCTGGTGGAATGGATATAAGAGGATATACCCTCATGCCTGGCGCAACACACTATATAAATTCAGGAAATACAGTTACAGTAAGGACAGATTTTTGGAATTATGGAACCATTACTAATGCTAATGGTAGTATTGTATTTAAAGGGAACGACATCCCTGGTACAGACAGAATACAAAATACTGTCTTACCCTTCACAATAAGTAAAATGACCCAACAAAACCCTTATCATGTAACTCTTGGTGGTGGTATTAATGTGTTGAGTCAATTAAACTTTTCTAAAGGAAAAATTATTTTAAATAATAATAATCTAACCATAGGTTCTAACGGAACTACCAATGGCGAAAGTGATTCAGGATATGTGGTCACAAATTTAACTGGTTGCCTTATTTTTAATGGAATAGGCAAAACGGGGAAAGTTACACCAGTAGTTTTCCCTGTTGGAACCATGACTGACTATAATCCCGCCACTATTCAAAATACTTGTATATTAGATGATATCAAGGTAAAGGTATCAAAAGGTCTTTCAAATAATTCAGGAATAATTACAAATAATGCCATCAATAAAACTTGGGATATAAGTGAGGCAATCCCAGGAAATAGCAACTTGAACATAAAATTGCAATGGAATAACATAGATGAACTATCTTCTTTTTCTAGATCATCTTCGAATATTGTGTGTAATGATTTATTTGGAAATTGGTATAAATCTCCTTCAAAATTTGCTATTGGTAACGGTCCTTATTCTCAAGTGCTAAACGATTATTTAAATGCATCAAAATATGGTGGAAAATTTTCTGTGGCTTCCATTGGATTTGCAGACAATGGCATTATTGATACTATTAGTTATATCAGCATAAAAAATGCTGCTATTGCTCAAAACAAACCGCTAAAAGGTTCAAAAAATGTAGTTTTATACAGAATCGATTTTCCAAGCATTTGTTCTGGCATTAATTTGAATACAATAAAATTTATAAGCTCTGGTTCCTACAATTCAAATGATATTTTAAACTTCAAGTTATGGTATCATACCAAATCAGACCTAACAACTGGAACTCCTGTTTTATTAGCAACTAAAACTATAGGAATTGATGCTGGGCTTCAGATATTCTCAGGATTAAATTACACGTTCAACAATGATTCAAATTATTTGTTATTAACTGCGGATATTCAATGTCAGGCATTAAATCACAATATTTCTATTAACTATAACGATTTAACCTTTACAAATGGTCAAACCACTGCTATTGGACTAACAACAAGCAACATAGATATTACTCCTACTCATATTATTGACAGTATTATAGGTCCTTTCAACAATGTTTTTAATAATGTTACTTATACTTATAGCGTTCCATTCACTGCAAATATTACATACACTTGGTCGATTGTGAATGGAAGAATTGTTTCAGGCCAAGGTACAAACTCAATTTTGGTACAATGGGATTCAAGCGGTGCAGGTAGCATCAAAATAGAAGGTAAAAACCAACTACAGTGCAGCGATACCAGCAAATTAAACGTTAGCATTTTCAATAACCCGAATTGCATTATTTTATCAAATGCTTCAGCTACTATTACTAATGCCATACCTGGTACAAAAAATGTAGTTTTATATAGAATTAATGTAAGTGTATCTTGTGTTCCAACTACGCTTCAATCCATTGTTTTCAATAGCTCTGGCACATATAAATCAAGTGATATTGATAATTTTAAAATATGGTTTCATACAAATTCTGCATTTGATATAGGAACCCCTGTTTTATTATCAAGCAAAACTAGTAATTTAGACACTGGCTTTCAAAATTTCACGTCATTAAATCAAATTTATCAAAAAGGCTTAGGCTACATTTTCATTACTACTGATATTCAATGTAAAGCTAAATCAGGTTCAATCATTATAAAGGCAATTGGTTTAAACAACCTTGCATTTTCAACAGGAAATTCATCAGGAAATGGATTTACATCAAGTACTGTTAATTATAATGAATTGGATATTATTGATAGTATTGTCGGACCAAAATCAAATATATACACAAACACGGTATATAACTATTCTGTAAAAAACCAATCCCAAACTAATTATAATTGGGCCATTACAAATGGTACTATCTTAAGTGGTCAAGGAACAAATAGCATTTCGGTTCAATGGGATAGCTTAGGAATTGGACGATTGTTTGTTGAAGGCACTAACCAATTGCTTTGCAATGACACTGCTTCCTTTAGTCTTAATATATCTTACAATCCAAATTGTATACAACTATCAAGCGGAACAGCTCCAGATAACAACCCAATTATGGGAACTAAAAATGTTGTTCTATACAGAATAAACGTGTCTGTTTCATGTATCCCAACATTGCTTAAATCATTAAAATTTGTTACATCAGGCGGCTATACTGGCAATGAAATAGACAGTCTAAAAATATGGTTTCACACCGACAGTTTGTTTAATATCGGAAAACCTATTTTAATAGATAGTAAAACCAATGGATTAGGTCCAGGAAATCAAAATTTTCTTAGTTTGAATTTAACATTACCCATTGGAAAAAGTTATATTTTTATTACTGCAAACTTGCTATGTTCTCCTATAAGTAGCAATATTATTATTAATCCAATAAATACAAATGACATACTATTTAGCACTGGCAATTCAACAAGTAATGGATTTAGCTCAAGTTTGATTAATATAAATCAAGCAGATTTGGTTGATAGCATAAAAGGACCGAATATTAATGCTTCTACAAATATTTCCTACAAATACAATGTTAGTCCTTTGCCAAATATCACCTATCAATGGATTGTAACAAACGGGAATATTACAAGTGGGCAAGGTACAAATGAAATTACAGTAGAATGGCTAAACAATGGTATTGGGAATATTTTATTGGTTGGTCAGAATGCTCAAATGTGTCTTGATACGAGTCAACTTCAAGTAACAATTTCAAACAATCCAGGATGTGTTAGTGTTGCAAACGGAATCGCACCAATTAACAATCCTACTCGAGGGGCAAAAAATGTAGTCTTATATCGGGTCGATCTAAATGTAAGTTGCAATTCGCCTCTAATTAACTCTTTACAATTTACAACACAGGGAAATTATAATTCAAACGACATTTCAAATTTCAAAATTTGGTACCACAACAGCACAAATTTTAAAAGTGGTGCGCCTATCTTATTGTCAACTAAAACCACCAATTTAAATCCAGGAATACAAAAGTTTACATTTTTTGCCACCCCACTTCCAAATGGATCAAATTATATTTTCCTTACTGCTGATATAAGCTGTGTTGCTAATAAAAAAGATATCATTGTAAAAGCAATTACGAATACGGATGTGGGTTTATCGTCAGGAACTCCTGTTGGAAGCACCTTTGCTTCGAGCACTGTTAGTATTAACAACACCGCTATTATTGACAATATTGTTGGACAACAAAATGTATTCACAAGTTCAGTATATACCTACAATGTAACCTTAGTGCCAGGCACATTTTATAATTGGACAGTTACGAATGGTACAGTGGTTAGTGGACAAGGTACAAATAGTATCACAGTTCAGTGGTTTGATTCAGGACCTGGTTCGATAATGGCAGATGCCACCAATGTAAACCAATGTAGCGCATCGAGTAACAAATCGGTAATTGTAACAAACAATTCCCCTATCATTTCACTAAAAAACGGGACTGCACCACAACCAATACCATCAAAAGGACAGAACAATATTGTGCTATATCGAATTGATATAAAAGTTGAAAGCTATGATGCAGTTTTGGCGGGAATAAAGTTTAAAACCGGAGGTACTTATGAAGATTCTGATATTAGTAATTTTAAGATATGGTATCACAATAAACCATCCTTTAAAGTTGGCACCCCTATTTTACTTGATACCAAAACTGCGAATACAGGAGCAGGCATACAAGAATTTTACAATTTAACCAGAACTCTACCTGTTGATTCGCATTTTATTTTTATTACAGCAGATATTCCATGTGGAGCTAATAATAAGGTGATATACTTTAACGCACTAACCCAAGATGATATTTCGTTTAATTATGGTATCATAAAAAGTGCTGATTTTATTAGTAAGCCAGTTACTATTAATCCTTTACCAATAGTAAACAACATTGACGGTCAAACAAACAATGTGCGAACCAAACTGAATTACGCATATAGTGTTGTTCAACAAGAAATTGCAAATTATGAATGGCATGTTACGAATGGTGTTATCATTAGTGGTCAGGGTACAAATGCCATAACTTTAAATTGGCTATCAGAAGGACAAGGTTCAGTTAAAATAGTAGCAACTAATCAATTTCAATGTTCTGATTCAGCTCAGTTGAATTTAAATATTTTTACTAATAGAACGGGTATTGAAAATATTAAAAATTTATCAGAGGTTGAAATATTTCCTAATCCAAACAATGGTCAATTTACCATTCAAATTAATTCAATCACAAAATCGGAAGCCATCTTTAGCATTTGCAATCTAATAGGTCAGGAAGTTTGGACTGAAAAACTATTAACAGTTACAGGTAAACAGAAAATAGATATTGATTCTAAATTGAATACTGGCATTTATTTGCTTAAAATAAAAAGTGATAATGAGCAAGTCATCAAAACATTGGTGATAAAATGATAAAATCATGAAAACGCTCAAATTCATATTGTTTGTTTTTCTATTCAACATATTTTGTGCGTATGCTAAAGCTCAACTTCCCAAGATTGAATGGAGGTTGGAAAATGAGAGGTTAACTAGTCCTAACACCTACCAATTTGATGTGTATTTATATAATATTGACACATTTGATTTTGAATTAAGGGCTGGCACGATTGCTTTTTTTGTAAATCCATTTTGGAGAAATGGTGGTACCATTACCATAAGCCAATTATCTTCAGAAATGGTACCATCACAACAAAATACAATCATTCAATATTATGTTCAATCAAGCACCAATAATGAATGGTGGCGAAATACTATTACTTCTGGGTCTTTAGGATTAAGCACACAGGTGAAATCTGGATCTAGGGTGAAATTATATACCTATCGTTTAACCAACTCTGTTGCTTTTTCAACCACTCAAACTCCTAATTTTGCATGGAAATTTGCAGCACCTTTAGGGGCAGGATTTAACTATTCAGATCCATTAAATGGGGGTCAAACACAAGTTGTGAATTATTACACAACTGGAATATATGCAGCTGCTGGAGCAAATCAAAAATACTGTTATACACCTTCATATTGGAATGGAACACAATGGTTAACCAAATCTCAAAAAACAGGGGAAGACACAAGCGCAGTATTAGATAAATACCATGAGGTTAGTATATATAATGGAACCTTTACCGGCAAGCTTGATATACGGGGTTATAACCTTTTCCCAACTAGCAAACATATATTGAATGGAAATGACACACTAAGTATCAGAGCTGATTTCATTAATTTAGGTTTGCTTAATGCCAGCAAAGGAAGCATTCAATTCAAGGGAAACGATATCCCTGGCACTGCAAGAAGTCAAAACACACTAAGTCCTATTGCATCTAAAAACCTAATTCATAAAAACCCCTTTCATGTTTATCTAGGATCCAATGCAAATGTTTCAGAAGTGTTAAGTTTTACAAAAGGTAAATTTATTTTAGGTACGAATAATATGGTGCTTGAAACTAATGGAATCAGTAAAGGTGAAAACGATTCAGCTTATGTCGTAATTGATGATATAGGTAAGATGATTATTAATAACATAGGAAGCAGCGGAAAATCGGGGATTATCTCCTTCCCTATTGGAACTATTAGCGACTATAACCCAGTATTCATGCAGAACATTTGTACCAATAATGACTTTGCGATGTCTATAAAAAAAGGTGTCACAGATTCATCTGGAAATATCATTAATAATAACGTTGTAAATAAAACTTGGGAAATAAGAGAATTACAAAATAAAGGTAGTAAACTAAATTTGAAATTTGAATGGAAAATGGAAAATGAATTGCCATCCTTTGCAAGAGGCAACTCCTATATTGCTGGTAAAAACAGATCAGGAAAATGGCATGTTAAGAGTGTTTCAAAAGCATTTGGTCAAAATCCCTTTTCACAAGATATTGTTAACTTTATTGATTTATATAATTATCATGAGTTTGCTATTGGTTCCAATGGAAGTATATATAATGGAAATATCGACACAACAACTTTATTTCAAGCAAGCAATTTAGATTTAACTAATAATAAACCACAGGCCAACACAAACAATGTGATTTTATATCGTATCAAAGTTCCCATCTCTTGCCTAGAATCTGGAATGAGTCTTCAAAGCATTCGCTTTAAGTTATTAGGTAGTTTTGGTTCTGCTGATATAGCTAATCTAAAACTTTGGTTCAACACAGATTCTCTTTTAACAACTGGTAGCCCTATTCTTTTATCAAATAAAACAATAGGATTAGATACAGGAACGCATTTATTTTCAGGGCTCAATCAAAATTTTAATATTGGGTATAATTATATTTTTCTAACAAGTGATTTGTTATGTATTAGTGCAAAAAAAACAATCATTACATTGTGTGAGGACATTTTTTTTAACACCACAAAGCAAATTGTTAAAACATTCAAATCATGCAGCATAATAATTCAACCAAGTATTGGTGATATTTCTGGACCAGCAATGGACATTTTAGAAAATGTACCATATACCTATAGTGTAGATTTTAAATCAAACACTAGCTATAATTGGAATGTTTCGAATGGAACTATTTTAAGTGGTCAAGGAACAAATAAAGTGATAATTGAATGGCATAAATTTACTCAAGGTTCCATTCAATTAATAACTAATGGAGCTTTTTCTTGTAAAGATACGATTTTGCTTTATGTAAACATTTCAGCGAATCTTTCATGTAATATTATATCAAGTTTAACTGCGCCCGATACATTACCAAGCAGAGGAACTAACAATGTCATTTTATACCGATTAGATTTCAATATTTTATGTAACCCAATTGATATTAATGGCATTCAATTCAGAACTTATGGTAACTATTCAATTACTGATATTCGCAATTTCAAAATTTGGTATCATAACAACTCATCATTTTCAACTGGGATTCCTATCCTTTTGGCAACAAAAACCAACAACCTAAATGCCTCACTTCAAACTATTAGTTTTCTAAATCAAAATTTGGGTTTAGGCAAACATTATTTCTTTCTTACTACTGATATTTCATGTGGCTCAAAAAACAGCATTCTTATTGTTGATTCAATTGTTAAAAACGACCTTTTCTTTTTAGCAGACATCGGTAAAAGTATGATTGTGAATAATGAAAGAAGCAAGATAAACATTGGGTCTGATACATTAGTTGATAACATAAATGGAGAGTTAACCTCTGTTATTGACAGTGTAAATTACATTTATCGAGTAAGCAAAAAAAATAATGTTAATTATGTTTGGATAGTTGAAAATGGAATAATCAATTCAGGTCAAGGAAGCAATAGTGTAATGGTAATGTGGACAAAATCAGGTATGGGAAAATTAAAGGTAATTGCATATAATTCTCAATCGTGCAGTGATTCTAGCGAAATATTGGTTCAAGTTCAAAGCAATATCCCACTCATACTTTTATCAAATTCGGACCCTCAACAGATTATTCCATCAAAGGGGGCAAGCAACATAGTAATTTATAAAATCAACTTGAATGTTCAAAGATTTTCAAGCACTATAAAAGCAGTTAATTTTGCTACAATTGGGACTTACAAGACTGAGGATCTAAATAACATGAAGCTATGGTATCATAATAGTCCTATTTTAACCAGTGGTACACCCATATTATTAGGATCTAAAACTTTAGATATAGACCCGGGTTTAATAAGCTTTCAAGGATTGAATAAGGGCATAGATACAGGCAAACACTATCTTTTCATTACTATTGACTTACCTTGTAAAGCCAATAATAAAGTCATAAGCGTATCTCCAATTGACCTAAATAGTATTACATTTTCATCTGGGGCTATTTTAGGCAATAATTTCACAACTAAACCAGTTACCATTAATCCGCTACCAGTTGTTGCAAACATTGCAGGTCAAAAAGTAAATTTAAAAACAAATAGTATTTACTCTTATTCATTAACCCAATTAGCAAATATTAGTTATGTATGGAGTACTATTAATGGCGCTATTGTTAGCGGTCAAGGAACAAGTGCAGTGGAAGTAAAATGGAACAGTTTGGGTAATGGCAGTGTAAGTGTAATTGGAACGAATACCTATTTCTGCATTGATACTGCATCGCTTGACGTGACGATTACCAGTAATTCAGGATTTGATAAGCATGATGCAGGTAACAACTTCAGCATATACCCGAATCCAAACCATGGCGATTTCATCATAAAATTAGAAAGCAATAGAAAGTCTTCATCAAAATTTAGCTTATACAATATGCTAGGACAAGAGGTTTGGAGCAATGCCTGCGAACTGGCTATCGGTGAGATTGAAATTCCGATTAACACCAATTTGAGTGCAGGCATGTATGTGTTGAAAATACATTCAGATTCGGAAGAGTTGATTAAGCAAGTTGTGATTAGATAGCGAATTTTCAAACAAAAAAGCCAAGCTCTCGCTTGGCTTTTCTATATCATAAAAAATTCAAATTAGTTACTTGCTTGTTCTGCGTAGGCTTCAATAGGAAGACAAGCGCAAATCAAGTTTCTATCTCCATGTGTATTATTCACACGACCTACAGTAGGCCAGAATTTATTGGCTCTTACATAAGGTAAAGGGAAAGCAGCTTCTTGGCGGCTGTATGCATGCGACCAAGCATCAGCAGTAACCATACTTGCTGTATGAGGTGCATTTTTCAATACATTGTCTGCCTTATCTGAAGTACCATTTTCAATAGCCGATACTTCATTTCTAATAGCAATCATGGCAGCGCAGAAACGATCTAATTCAGATTTCGGCTCACTTTCAGTTGGCTCAATCATAATGGTTCCTGCAACAGGGAAACTCATGGTAGGAGCATGGAAACCATAATCCATCAAACGTTTAGCAATATCTTCAGCCTCTACCCCACTTGCTCCTTTGAACACGCGTGTATCCAAAATCATTTCGTGAGCACAACGACCTTTACTTCCTACGTAAAGTATTTGGTAATGTTTTTCTAAACGCGCTTTGATATAGTTAGCATTTAGAATGGCATATTTAGTAGCATCTTCCAAGCCTTCAGTACCCATCATGCGGATGTAGGCATACGAGATCAATAGAATAGATGCACTGCCCCAAGGAGCAGCACTTACAGCACTCATTGACTTATCGCCACCTTGCATATCTACTACTGCATGACCAGGCAAGAAAGGAACTAAGTGTTTAGCAACACCGATAGGTCCCATGCCAGGTCCACCACCACCGTGAGGAATACAGAATGTTTTATGTAAGTTTAAGTGACAAACGTCTGCACCAATATTGGCAGGACTTGTAAGACCTACCTGGGCATTCATATTTGCACCGTCCATATACACTTGACCACCATTTTGATGAATCAATTCGCAAACTTCAGTGATACGTTCTTCGAAGATTCCGTATGTTGAAGGATAAGTTATCATTAAGCAAGCTAAATTATCTTTATGTTCTTCAGCTTTTGCTTTCAAATCATCTATATCTACATATCCATTCTCAAGAGTTTTGGTTACTACAACCTTCATACCAGCCATGGCTGCGCTTGCAGGGTTGGTGCCATGCGCAGATGATGGAATCAAGGCAATGTTACGATGTCCTTGACCTATTGATTTCAGATATTTTCTGATTACCATTAAACCTGCGTATTCTCCTGATGCACCAGAATTTGGTTGTAAACTCATGCCTGCAAAACCTGTAATTTGTTGAAGGTATTCAGACAATTCGTTAAATATTTGGGTATATCCTACTGCTTGGTTGCGAGGAATGAATGGATGTAATTGGCCAAATCCAGGCATGGTTACGGGAATCATTTCAGCAGTGGCATTTAGTTTCATAGTACATGAACCTAAGGCTATCATTGATTGACAAAGAGATAAATCTTTTGCCTCCAAAGATTTGATATAACGCAAAATTTCATGCTCACTGTGGTGTGAGTTAAACACAAGATGTGTCATGTATGAACTCTTACGTTGAAGGCTATTAGGCCAATTAGAAGTGAATGACGACAATTGAACATTAGCAGCTTTACCACTAATGATTGTAGCCAAAGTATTTACATCAGCCAGTGTATGTGTTTCGTCTATGGAAATACTTACATGAGTTGCATCTAATTTATTTACATTGATTTCTGCTTTCTCACATGCAGCCATTAGTGCATTGCTATCAGCTACTTCAATCGAAATGGTATCAAAGAAGTTTTTGCTAGTTACTTTTAAACCAGTTGCTGTTAATGCATCGGCAAGATTTTTTGTTAAACCATGAATACGCGAAGCTATGCCTTTTAAGCCTGAAGGGCCATGGTAAACACCATACATACTAGCCATAATAGAAAGCAATACTTGAGCTGTACAAATATTTGAAGTTGCTTTTTCGCGTTTGATATGTTGCTCACGTGTTTGCAAAGCCATACGCAAAGCAGTGTTGCCTTGGCTATCAACAGACACACCTATTAGGCGACCTGGCATTTGACGTTTGAAGGCATCTCTTGTAGCAAAATAACCTGCATGAGGTCCACCATAACCCATTGGCACCCCAAAACGTTGCGCTGAACCTACAACGGCATCAGCACCCCATTCACCTGGAGGTGTTAAAAGGGTTAATGACAACAAATCAGCGGCTACTGCTACCAATACTTTGTTCTCGATGGCTTTAGCCATGAATTCACTATAATCAATAACCTCACCATTTTTAGCAGGATATTGAATCAATGCACCAAAATAGGTATCATCTAATTTTACAGAGTTATGGTCACCTACTACCAACTCTACGCCAATTGGTTCTGTGCGAGTTTTTAAAACATCAATGGTTTGAGGGAAACACAATTCCGAAACAAAGAATTTAGTGGCTTTATCATTTTTAGCTTCAGCATGCAACATGTGCATGGCTTCAGCAGCAGCAGTTCCTTCGTCTAGCAAACTGGCATTGGCTATTTCCATGCCTGTTAAATCAATAACCATTGTTTGGTAATTCAACAAAGCCTCTAAACGGCCTTGTGCAATCTCTGCTTGGTATGGTGTGTAAGCAGTATACCAACCTGGATTTTCGAATATATTACGCAAAACCACTAAAGGGGTATTTGTTCCATAATAGCCTTGTCCAATAAAATTTTTATAGATTTTATTTTTAGAAGCTACTTCGCTTAACATGGCCAACAATTCCACTTCCGTCATAGGTTCTGGCAAACTCATGCGTTGCTTCAAACGAATGTGAGCTGGAATGGTTTCGTCAATCAATTGATCTACCGTGGAAACACCCACGACATCTAACATGGCTTTTGTATCATGTTTCATGGATGAATTGTGGCGGTAAACAAACTCGTCTTTGTGATTAGGGTTGATTTGCATATATCTTAGTACTATTGGTTTACAAAATTTGTGCAATTTAGGATTTCTTGGAGCTAAAAAAAGTAGAGAGAAATCAGAAATTATGGCTTAAAAAAGGATTAAAGAAAATACAGATAAATGGTTGATGTAACAGCCTTGTTTAAATTAAGTTTTGTTCAGCGATTGTTAAATCTGTAAAACAGACAGTTAGAAATGAAAAACATTAACACCACTTTTGATTGAATAATTCTTAAAATCAAAAAATGACAATTTTCATATAATAGTTTGCTGCATGGCTTTACATTTGACAACTAAATTTTATACATGGCTATATTAATTTTCTTTGTTTGTCATTGGTACTTATCTCTTTTCGGACAAACTTTTTATTTACATCGTTATGCTGCTCATAAAATGTTTACCATGAGCAAAGGCTGGGAAAAATTCTTTTACATTTTTGCCTGGGTAACCCAAGGTAGCAGCTATTTAAATGCTAGGGCCTATGCCATTCTGCATCGAATGCACCATGCCTATAGTGATACTGAAAAAGACCCTCATACTCCTCATTTCTTCAAGGAAGTTTTTAGTATGATGATGCACACACGTGAAGTTTATAATGGCGTTCATAAAGGTACCATTCAGGTGGAGGACAAGTTTGATCGTAATTTCCCTGTATATCCTTCTATTGATAAAATTGCTGATTCATATATCACACGTATACTTTTCGGAATAAGTTATGTTGTGTTTTATGTTTTCTTTGCTGACTATTGGTGGGAATACCTATTACTTCCAATACATTTCTTAATGGGACCCGTGCATGGTGCCATTGTTAATTGGGCTGGACATAAATATGGCTACAGGAATTTCAATGAAAAGGACCATTCAAAAAACACTTTGGTAT
Organism: Bacteroidia bacterium; assembly: GCA_040403075.1. Lineage (GTDB taxonomy): Bacteria > Bacteroidota > Bacteroidia > UKL13-3 > UKL13-3 > RGVD01. The sequence goes on along the minus strand of JBBALJ010000005.1, from coordinate 43,175 downwards.
TTGATTTTTTAATGCTTGGCGAATTGTTTCAAAACAACCACCACCATGCAGGTTCAAAACCAAACTTTGCCGCTAAATGGTGGGAAATAGACCCTGTTTATCCTGTTATGAAAGTCTTAGACTTTGTGGGCATTATTAAGCTTGCAAGAGTGAATGCTTAATTAAATTTCCCCTAAAGCGTTTGAATCATGGAAAGGCAAAAAAAACTATTTACTATTGCCTTAAAAACAAACCCCATTCATCTTCATAATCTTCTCTATCCAACTTATTACATTCAATTATCCATTTTTTAAAAAGTTGTTGAAACTCCAACATTTCTTTTCGCATAAGTGCTACATAATCCTTTTCAGCATTGGTAAAATATCTCAAACCTGAAGTTGAGCTAAGTAAGTAGTCCGCATGATAACGAATTATGGCAGCATTGCTTATGCAGATAAGCCACGATTCGCTACCTATGGCACCTGCCAATTTGGGTGCTAGGATGTATGCTGATTCTAGCAAAGTGCTTTCATACATGTCTTTTCCTTCTTCAGGAAGGCTTTCAACTATGGCCGTAACAAGTGAACATATGTCTTTGGCTTTAATAAACAAGGGATGGTTCCTTGTTTTATTTTCATTCTCTTGCATTTCATTTTCTATCTCTCGTTTTTCTTCCTCAGATAAATCATCAAAATCAAAATCATCATCATCAAAATCCATTGTATTGAAAAATTAAATTTAAAAATTAGTTAAGACTATTTCTTAATATACAGGTATTATTTTCGTCAAATATATAAAGAGGTGGAAACATCTGACTATATATTTCTTCCCAGCATTTGTTTTAGTCGACTGGGAACAAACGACTTCACGAAAAACATTACTTTATTTTTAAAATTCTGTAACTAATTCCAAAGGATAAATATAAGAACTTACCACTTGAAATTGCTTTATATATTCCCTTATTACCCACTAAATTAACTTCGTTGTATAATGAACTTTGGAGATAATTCCCGAAATCAATATCACTTACAATAAAAAATTTAAATTTCCCTTTTGTATTTAATTGTAAACCCAAATTACCCGAAAGAGTTATAAAGCTTCTAAAATCGCCAGTTGAGGCCGTATACTTGAATGTTGAGGTGTCTCTATTATATCCACCAAAGGAGTTTGAGTATGAGTATGAATCAAATTCGTTAAAATTTAATGAAACACCTGATACCACCTCAAAATATTTGTTTATTTGATACCCGAATCTTATTGGTATTTTATATGAAGTTACGCCTACTTCATAACTTGAATTAAAATAATTACTAGCATCACCATATTTAAAATCATATGAATAACTATTGTTTGCAATTAACAGACCTGAGTACAACTTAATTTTATCTTTTGGTTGGTATGAAAATAATATATCAAGTTGGCTACTTAAACCAGTTGTCAACTTATATTTTCCACTTATATTTTCTATTAGGTTTTCAGAATACGGTATGTTTTTTTTTATAATTAAAGCCACATTTAACTCAAAACGGTTAAATGTAGCAGTATTATTTTGTGCGTGTAAGCTCAAAACATTGCAAAACAAAATAATTAAATAATACCGTCTCATTTATCTTTTATAAATTTTTTAAATGCTTTAAAATTGTTTTCTATTATATATATTACGTGAAGTCATGAATTTCTTCCCAACATTTGTTTTAGTCGCTTGGTAATAAACGACTTCACGGAAAGTACTGTAAAAAAAAAATGTCTAATTCAAGTTTAATATAAACTCAACACTCTTTTCAATATCATCATGTAGTAATCTGTCTTGGCTTACAAAGCTTACTTGCTTGCGGTAGTCGGCTACAAAAGCTTCAATGGTTGCAGAACTTTTCAAGGGTCTTCTAAACTCCAAGGCCTGTGCAGCATTTAGCAACTCAATAGCCAATATACGCTCTAGGTTTTTAACTACTCTCAAGCATTTTGTGGCTGCATTGGCACCCATGCTCACATGGTCTTCTTGCCCATTGCTACTCACAATAGAATCAACCGAAGCAGGGGTACATAATTGTTTATTTTGGCTTACAATACTAGCGGCAGTGTATTGCGGAATCATCATACCCGAATTCAATCCAGGATTGCTTACCAAAAAGGCAGGCAAGTTTCTTTGTCCTGATATTAACTGATACGTTCTGCGCTCAGAAATACTGCCCAATTCAGCCAATGCTATAGCCAAGAAATCTAAATGAATAGCCAATGTTTGTCCATGGAAGTTCCCTCCCGACAAAATCAAATCTTCATCAGCAAATACGTTGGGATTATCTGTAACTGAATTAATCTCTGTGGTAAATATTTTATGGATATGTTCAAAGGCATCTTTGCTTGCACCATGCACTTGCGGAATGCACCTAAAGGCATATTGGTCTTGCACCTGCACCTTTGGTTGTTTGGCAATTTCGCTTCCTTCTAAAATGGCTAGCACATTTTTTGCAGTTTCAATTTGTCCTTTATGCGGACGAACATCATGCAACAAATGATTGAATGGCTCTAACCTACAATCAAAAGCATCCATCGAAACGCAGGCAATGGTATCAGCCATAGCAGAAAGCTTTTCGGTTTTTAATAAACACTGAACACCATAAGCACTCATAAATTGCGTTCCATTAATTAGCGCCAAGCCTTCTTTTGATTTCAGTTTAATAGGTTGTAAGTTATGCTTATCCAAAACCAATTTCGCATTTCGTATTTCAAATGTTGAGTTTTCTTTCACCCACACTTTTCCCTCGCCAATCAATGGCAAACTCAAATGAGCCAAAGGCGCTAAATCGCCACTGGCACCCAATGACCCCAATTCATACACCACGGGAAGGATGTTGTTATTGAAGAAATAAATCAATCGCTCAACGGTGGCTAATTGTGCAGCCGAATGCCCATACGATAAGGATTGTACTTTTAACAAAAGCATCAATTTTACAATTTCGTATGGCACCAAATCACCCGTGCCGCAAGCATGACTTAGCAAAAGGTTTTCTTGCAATTGCTCCAAATTATCATTGCTTATTTTGGTGCTATGCAAACTTCCAAAGCCTGTGTTGATGCCATAAATAGGCTTGTCGTTGTTGGCAAGTTTGGCATCTAAATAATTTCTACATTTTTCAATTCTTGCCTTGGCATCATCACTTAAATTGATTTCTTTATTATTCTTGATGATGTCTTTAATCTCGGCTATGCTTATGTGGGTGGTAATTTTGTACATATGTTGGTTGTTAGTTTATAGTTGATAGTTGGCAGTATTTAGGAAACCATCCTATCATTATTAATTATTATTTTTAGTTCTTCAATCTTTCAATCATTTCTTCAATGCTCAATAATTCTTGTTTGCTTTCATTAAGGTCTTTGAACATAAATTTCTGTTGCGCTATTTCATCTGTTCCTGCTACAGCAGCAAAAGGAATATTGAGTTTATTAGCGAAATCCAATTGCTTGCCAATTTTCTTCACCACATCTGGATAAATTTGAGAAGCAATACCTGCATTACGCAGCGCTGTTACACCTTGCAAGGCATAGGCTTGACTGGCATCATCAAAATAGCAAAACAACACCTTGGTATGACTGCCTTGTGTATTCTCTGGAAACAAATTCAACTCTTCCAACACATCATAAATCCTATCTAAACCAAATGAAATACCTACACCCGACACACCGTCTAAACCAAATATACCAGTCAGGTTATCATAACGTCCGCCACCGCCAATACTGCTTTTGAGGGTGCCTTCTAATGCTGCTACTTCAAATATACAGCCTGTATAGTATGATAAACCACGAGCTAATGAAAAGTCAGTTTTCAGATGTATTGATTTATTGATTTGTTGCAAGTTGTTTAATACAAATTCCAATTCTTCAATGCCTTTCAATCCTTCAGCTGATGAATGCAATTTTGATTTCAGACTTTGAAGCATTTCTTTATCCTCACCTTTGGTAGTAATGATTTCGAATAAACTTGATATTTCAATTTCCGAAAAACCCAAAGCAGATAACTCTTTTGAAACACCCTCTGTTCCAATTTTATCTAATTTATCAATAGCAACAGCAATGGTTTGCAAATGCTCTACCCCTTTTACAACTTCAGCAATACCAGCTAATATTTTACGATTATTAATTTTTATTTCAACTTGAACGCCTAGACTCTTAAAAACCTCAGCATATATCTGAATCAAATCCAATTCATTCAACAAACTATCACTGCCTACCACATCTGCATCGCATTGCCAAAACTCACGGTAGCGGCCTTTTTGCGGTCTATCTGCGCGCCAAACAGGTTGCATTTGATAGCGTTTAAATGGAAAAGTAATCTCGTTCCTATTCATCACTACATAACGAGCGAAGGGAACGGTTAGGTCATAACGAAGGCCTTTCTCTGATATAAGTTTAGTTGATAGTTGTTGGTTGTAAGTTGATAGAATTTCTGGGGTAATTTCTTTTAAATAATCTCCACTGTTCAACACCTTAAACAACAATTTATCTCCCTCATCACCATATTTACCAGTAAGGGTAGAAAGGTTTTCCATCGTAGGGGTTTCAATAGGCATAAAGCCGTATTTAATAAAAACCTTTTCAATGGTGTTTAAAATATATTTCCGCTTAGCTACTTCTTGAGGGCCAAAATCGCGTGTGCCTTTGGGAATGCTTGGTTTTTCTTTTGCCATAATCAGTAGGCAAAGTAAAGCTAGTGTGGGCAAGTTTCAAAATCAAGCCACAGATTTCACAGATTACACAGAAAGTGTTGCTTAGCAATGTTTCAAACTACAAAACAGGCTCCACTAAAATCGTTTCTCCATTATCATAGGTCACTGTTCCTGCAATGGCCCCTTTGGGTTTTCTGACAAATTTTTTCAGGGTATATACCACTGGAACTAAAGTGCTGCTTTTGGCTTTTGAGTAGTAGGCTGCAAGTTGCGCTGCATAAGTAATCAAAGGTTTGGTGAAAGGTTTTCCTTGCCTGTATCTAATGACCACATGACTACCCGTAACATCTTTTGCATGAAGCCACATGTCGTTTTTATTAGCAAACTTTAAGGTCAACTTATCGTTGTTTTCAGCATTCTTGCCAACTAATATGGTAAAACCCTCAAAGCTGAAATTTTTAAACGGTGACTCAGTAGCTTTATCAGTTGGAAGATTGTTCTTACCTTCTTTTAAATCTTTGCTTGAGCTGGCAGCTAGCACCTTTTCAATTTGCTTATCCGTATCGATTAACTTCTGTTGAATCTCCTCCAATCGCTTATACAGCAAGTCTATTTCTATGTTCTGGTTCTTTGATTTTCGATAATATTCAGCAGCATTTTGTTGTGGATTTAAATCTTTTTTTAGCTTGACAAGGATGTTTTGATTTCTATAAAAATCAAATAATTCAACTTTGCTCAAGCCTATCTGCAATTGATGAAGATTAGCCATAATGATATTGGCTATTTCATCATATTTCAACTGCTTTTCATGCTGACTTAGTGATTTCTCAGTGTTCAGTTGCTGAGAAAGAAGACGTTTTTTCTCAGCATTTAAAATGTTTAAAAGGCTTTCTTTCCTTTGTTTAAAATGCCAGTGACTTAAATAGTTTCGTCCAAAATAATTAAGCGCTTCAAACACGTTTTCAGACTCAAATAGCAGTTCAGAATTGGGCAAATTCTCGTAGGCAAACTCCAATTTTTCATTCTGTTTCAAAACAAAGAATTTATTAGGAATAAACTCATCATATTGATTTTGACTCTGTAAAAGAGATGACAAATGCTGTGTCAAATCGTTTTCAATGCTTGTTCTAAATGCTTCGATAGGCTCTTCTTTATCAAACAATACCACATTTGATAAGCCCCCATACAGTTTGAAAACCAAATCAATATTTCCATCAAAACAAAAAGAAAAGGAACGATTGTTTGAATGTTGTTGAACAGCCCTAATTTCTTTCCCGATAAGCGATTGAAACAACAAATAAACCGAACCAGTTCGTTCAAACTTACCCTCGCTCACAAAAATAAAACCTGAACGAGCTTCTATAAGCAAGCGGATGCTCAAATAATCTTCATTATTTTGAAAGATGCCTACAAACTCGTTCTTATTCAAACTAAAGGCATCATAAAAAGCATAGCCTTGAAGCATCTTGCTAAAAGCTTTTGAGATAGAGACTACCGTATAGTAATGCGTATGAAGATTTTTTGAGACCAGCATCTAAGTTTGCAAGGTAAGAAAGAAAATGCTTGACCTACAATTCTATTTCTAAGCCGTCATAAGCCAGATGGATATTGTCAGGCAATTCATTTTCAACATCATCATGAAAACCCAATTGGTGGCTGATATGCGTAAAATAAGTCTGCTTCGCCCCTACCCTTTTCGACATATCAATGGCTTCTTGTAAAGTAAAGTGCGAAATATGATGCTCTCGTCTGAGTGCGTTTAGAACTAAAACATCACAACCTTTTATCTTTTCGATTTCTTGGTCTTCAATTCGATTGGCATCTGTAATGTAAACAAAATTATTGACCTTGAATCCTAGTACTGGCAATTTATAATGAAAAACCCTGATGGGTTCAATTTGGGTATTAAAAAGTGAAAAGGGTTGAGAAGTGATGGGATGTAAGTTCATCTCTGGAACCCCGGGGTATTTGGGTTCGGTGAAGGCATAGAAAAACTCTTTTTTAATGGCAGCTTCTACAATGTCTTCACAATACACATCAACTGGCTTTTGCATGATATAGTTAAAACCACGTATATCATCTAAGCCTGCTAAGTGATCGCGATGGGCGTGGGTATAAAGAATGGCATCTAAATGTTTGATTTTACAATTTAACATCTGTTGCCTAAAATCAGGACCCGTATCCACCACCATATTTTTATCTTCAACCTGAATTAAAACTGAAGAGCGAAGGCGTTTATCTTTAGGATTAGTCGATAAGCAAATAGGGCATGAACATGCTATGATGGGCACGCCCTGAGAGGTTCCGCTTCCTAAAAATGTTATTTTCATTAAGAACTATTTTCTATAACTCACTTCCAAGTTATGAATATCTATCAAAGGTTTTAAGAACTCTTCTAAATCATATACAGATAACTGTGAAGCAGCATCACATAAAGCTTCTGCAGGGTTAGGATGTGTTTCGATAAATACACCATCTACTCCTGCGGCCACACCTGCTCTACTTAATACTGGCAAGAACTCGCGCGCACCACCTTTGGCATCAGCACTTGGAATACCATATTTTCTAATACTATGCGTAATATCAAACACCACTGGGTAACCAATTTGTCCCATTAAAAAGAAACTACGAGGATCAACCACCATATCATTATAACCGAAGGTAAATCCACGTTCTGTTAAAATAACTTGATCATTACCCGCATCAATGCACTTTTGAACAGGGTGCTTCATGTTTTCAGGTGCCAAGAACTGACCATGTTTGATATTAATAACACGACCTGTTTTGGCTGCAGCTACCATTAAAGTTGACTGCATACACAAGTAAGCCGGTATTTGCAATACATCACATACCTCACCTGCCGCAGCTGCTTGGTCTGGATAATGAATATCCGTAAGCAAAGGAAATCCGAATTGCTCTTTTACTTTAGCCAAAATAGCCACACCTTTAGCCAATCCTGGACCATCATAATATTTTAAACTGCTGCGATTATCTTTTTGAAAAGATGATTTGTAAATCATCTTGATTTTTAATTTTTCCGATACCTCTTTCAACTTCTCTGCTGTTTTCATCATTATTGATTCATCCTCAATCACACAAGGACCTGAGATTAAAAACAATTCATCATTTCCACATTCGATATCTGCTACTTTTACTATTTTTTTCATAATGTTTTCTTTTTTCATAGGGCTTCACCCTATGTTTCTAATATTACGCCCCTTCGGGGCTGCATTTTATTGAACTATTTAAATTCTATTATGAGTTAGATTCTGTCTGGTCTCAGCCTCTTTATTTACTAATTACATCTTTGGCGAATAGAAAAATCGCAATCCAAACCAAACCTTTGATTAAGAAAAATAAAAAACCCGCTACGCCAATTCGTTTCATCCACATCTTAAACTTGCTTCTACCCTTTACACTTACAGGGCATTCAAGGGGTTTATCTTGTATTGATTCTATTTCCTTCTCCATAAATATATAAGCAGCAATTTTACGATAGTTTCAGCACAAACAAAAGTCTTTGATTAAAAATAGAATCTTCGTATTCTCGCATAAACTAATTAGCCATTTTTATGAAACGTATTGCTTTATTTCCAGGCACTTTCGACCCCATAACCATTGGACATGTGAACATTATAGAGCGTGCCATGCCTCTTTTTGATGAAATAATAATTGGTATTGGAAACAATAGCAGCAAGGTAACTTTGTTCAATTTAGAGCAAAGGGTGAGTTGGGTGAACGAGATTTTTTCATACACTGACAAAGTTAGAGGGGCCTCCTACGAGGGCTTAACAGTTAACTTCTGTGATACCATTGGAGCCAAATACATCCTTAGAGGCATAAGAACCATGGCTGATTTTGATTATGAAAAAAACATTGCTCAAATGAATAAAATCATACATCCGCAAACTGAGACTATTTTTTTAATGTGTGACCCCGCCTATACGCCAATTAGCTCTTCGGTTGTTAGGGATTTAATCCGCAACGGTGGTGACACCGCTAAGTTTTTGCCTAAAGAAGTTACATTTTAGTTTCACTCTATATCTATGTTAAATAAAGCTACTAGCCTACTTCTCCTTTTGATAATCATAAGCCAAGCAAAGGCCCAACACACCTATTTGGGCTATGGTACTTTATCAAATCATATTTTGGATAGAATGGAGATTAAATCGGGTGAGATACCAAATCGTTTTTTTCACTCAACCACTAAATCTTATAGAAGACAGGCCATCGCTGAATTTGCCGATAGCCTTGGCCTTAGCGACAGCGCACTTTCCAAGCAAGACGAATTCAATTTACAATACCTGCAAAACGACAATTTCGAATGGAGTTCTTCTGAAAACACTTTTTCAAAAAGACCCGTTTTAAAGGATTTTTATACAAAAAAGGCAGCTCTATATTCAATTCAAATCCCAGATTTTAACTTAGTAGTAAATCCAGTTTTATACTATCAATTTTCGAGTGAAAAAGTGAATGGGGCAAATGCATTAATAAATAATAGAGGTATTGAAATCAGAGGAAATATTACTAACAAGATAGGCTTTTACACCCAAGTAAGTGACGAAATCATAAAACCGAATTATCAGATTGCCGAATACGTTAAAGAAAACAAAGTTATTCCTGGAACAGGCTTCTATAAAAACATCCCTGATCCTAATTCATATAATTATTTCCTTGCTAGCGGATATGTGACAGTTTCACCCAATAAATACATGGATTTTCAGTTTGGTACTGGAAGAAATTTTATTGGAGATGGGTTCAGAACATTTATCCTTTCTGATTTTAGCAGAGATTATATTTTTCTTAGGCTTAACACTCGAATTTGGAAACTCAACTACACAAATATTTTTGCCCAACAACTTCAATATCCATTACCAAATGGCGGAACAGGTGAAGTTATAAGCAAAAGGCAATATACTGCCACACATCACTTATCAATAAACATAAAAAAGAATTTTAACTTAGGGGTATTTGAAACTATCATTTTTAACAGAGATAGTAGCATTCAAGGTGGCAACACATTTGATGTGCAATATTTAAATCCAATTATATTTTACAAAGCGGTTGAAAACAGCCTAAATAGTATAGACAAAGCTGTTATTGGAACAAATTTCAAGTGGAATTTTAAAAAGCATTTTCAGACCTATGGACAATTTTTGATTAGTGAATTTATCCTATCAGAAATGTTAAGCGATAGGAATTGGTTTGGCAACAAATACGCATATCAATTGGGTTTAAAATACATAGATGTTTTTGGAATTAATAACCTTGATGCACAAGCCGAGGTAAATATATGCAGACCATATATGTATACATCGCAGAGTGAAAGGATGACATTTACCAATTACCGTCAACCTATGGCACACCCACTTGGTGCTAATTTCAAGGAGTTTATTGGAATTGTGAGGTATCAACCAATCAATAGACTTAATTTTACAGCAAAGGCCATTTATGCCACTTATGGCAATGATACAAATGGAAGTAATTGGGGGAAAAATATCGGTTTAAGCTATTCAAATATTCCAAGACAATATGGTGTGGTTATAGGTCAAGGAGTATTAACAAATTTATATCTATTGGACTTAACTTGCAGCTATATGCCTAAACATAATTTATTTCTAGATGTAAAATTAACATATAGAAAAACAACCAGTGCAATGAAAGAATTTGAAAACGAATCTGCTTATATTTCTTTGGGAATTAGATTAAACATAGCCCCTAAGAATTGGGATTTCTAACGAGATTAATTGTTAATCGTTTTGCCATATTGCCGTTTGATTCAATGGCAACAAGATAAAAATTAAACAATAGGCTACTCCTAATTGGGTCTGAAAGAAGGCTTCAAACATTAATGCAATCAGCATAATTATATAATGTATACTAAGCAATGGGTGCTTAAAATTGCTCTTATAAAGCAATGGGAAAATCAAGCAAAAAATAAATACTAATAAACCAATAATGCCTGTTGCAGCTAAGTAAAATAGAAACTGGTTATGTGGGATAATCTTTTTTGTAACATCAGGATATTTTGTACTCCACATATAGTCACTCAAATCTTGCAAATCACCCAAACCGCTACCCATTAACCAAGAGGTACTATCAGCAATATCAAGAGCTATATGACATGATGCCATCCTACTGCCCAAGGATTGATTATTTATATTGCCATTACCGCTGTTTGAAATATCACTTCGAGTGTTTTCAACTTTGTTTCTGATGGTGGGTGAAAGCATAAAAGTGGAGAAGCCTATCAAAAAAGAAAAAAGCAAACTCAGCATGCCTGTTTTGTATTGTTTTTTTATAAAAATGAATTTATAAAACTCAATAAAAATAAGCACGTAAATAGCCAATAAGCCACTCCTAACGGAGAAAATATGGAGAAAAGTAAATAGTAAAATACCTATGGCAGCAATGGCATACCTTTCATTTTTATTAAAGGCATAAAACTGGTGCTTGTAAAGATAATAAGCAACATAAATAGCAAATGAAATCATAATGCTAAAAGTAGGGTGATGGCTAACAATGGTTGGCATCACTTGGCTTTGCAAATACATTTGATTAATGGCCTCACTATTATTTAAATAATTTATAAAAGCATCTAATGAAATGATGAATACACCTATTAAAAAGAAATAATAGACTAGCATAAATTGTCTATTACTTAAAGGCTTAAAAAAAATAAATGCCAAGGGAAGAATAAGAAAAGGTAATTGAATTTGAAGTCGTTCAAAAAAATATTGAATGTTATCTGAATAAACAATCGAAGGCAATAAAAATAAAAACAAACCAGATAGAACAAGCAAATCTTTTCGCGCCAATAACTTTGCCTTTACCCCTTTCAACTTTAGCGTTAAAATGGCAGTCAGAGCTAAGCCTATCATACTAATACTAGCGAGAGAACGAGCTGAATCAATCAAGAAAATGCCCGATATGAGCAAACAAGAAAAGAAGATTAGCAATCTATCTTGATATGGATTTAGCCATTTCATTTGAGCAATATATAATTTTTATACTCGGCTATGCTATATCCCAAATATTTCTCAATAAAATAGATGATTTTATTTTTCAAACTCACCTTCACTTTACTTTGGTCGAACTCAAAATTCCAATTTTTATTTTTGATTCTTTCGAACATCACACGGGGGTGAGTATCTGCAAATCTCTCTGCCTTTTCCACAAGATTATAATTCCATTCGTTGTTCAAGTTTTGTTGACTTTCAATCCAATCATCGGAGTGCCACATTTTGTGAAAACCTTTTACTTTTTCAGTCATTTTCATGGGATGTTTCACCCAACCATAATGAAAAATATTAGCATCAACCTGTTTTACATGCAATTTACTGCCATTGCGAAACTTGAAACCTTGGGCATCTCCATGAGAAAGGATGTTCTTATTATTTCTGATAATCCTAATTTCTCTTTTATAAAAACTCCTCGAAGTGGCTACATAATCATAGCTTCCATAAAAATGGGTATAGTTAAACAGCAAGCCATCAATGCTCTTATTTTTTCGGAATTTAAATAGGGTTTGTTTTATCGTATCATGATATTTTTCATGAACACATTCATCGGCCTGAATGTAAAAAGCCCAATCGGCCTTAGGGTTGATTTTGGCAAATGCTTTATTGGTTTCATCTGCAAGCACCCTCCCACCCTCTCTCAATTTATCGTCCCATACTGAGTGGAAAATTTTTATCTTTGGGTCATGTATAGAGCGAATATAATTCTCGGTACCATCCTCGCTATTACCCACAAGTACTATCATCTCGTCTACTATGGGTAGTATCGAAAGTATGGCTTCTTTGATGGGGTAATCGTACTTTATTACATTACGAGCTATGGTAAAACCGCTTACAAACATTGTTTCTAGGATTTGTCAAGATTAGTAAAAATATTAAAAATAGAATAAACTCTTTTGAAAATATTTTATTCGCAGTATGAAAAACCCTTTTAAGGTTGGTGATAAAAAATCATTTTCTAAGATTGTTGGTCATGCTGATACGGCCAATTTTGATAGTGGACAAGTTCACCCCGTTTATGCTACATTTGCAGTTGGTAGAGATGCTGAATGGTGTTGCAGACTGTTTGTTTTGGAAATGAAAGAAGATGATGAAGAGGGAATTGGCACTTTTTTAAGTATTGAACACCAAAGTCCAGCGCTTGAAAACAGCCAAGTGATTTTTACCGCTAGCGTTGAAAGCATTACAAAGAATGAAATTATTTGTTGCTATGAAGCCAAAGTGGGAGAACGATTGATTGCAATCGGCAGGCAAGGACAAAAAATATTAAAAAAAGAGAAAATCGAGAGGCTATTTAATTCACTGGGCACATAACATGGCAGAGCAAAAAAAAATTCATATCGTAAACAAAAAAGCCACTTTTGAATACCAATTGCATACGAAATACAATGCTGGCATTGTTCTTAGTGGCACTGAGGTAAAATCAATTAGGGATGGAAATGCCAATATCAGTGACGCCTTTTGTTTTGTGAAGCAAGAAGGAGATAAAATTGAGTTGTACATAAAAGGCATGAATGTAGGCATTTGGAAACAAGGCGGACACTACAACCACGAGCCATTTGGGATTAGAAAACTTCTCCTTAAAAAAATCGAACTACGTAAACTTAAAAACAAGGCCTCTGAGAAGGGTTTTGCCATTGTTCCCTTAAAACTTTATATATCAGACAGAGGTTTTGTAAAACTTGAAATAGCGGTGGGACAAGGAAAGAAAGAATTTGACAAAAGAGAAAGCATTAAATCGCGTGATGTGGATAGGGATTTAAGAAGATCTCTAACTTAAGCATCAGCAAAATACATTTCAGAACACCTAGAATTCACTCTAAGGAATCATATAAAATCCTGTCGTTATTTCTCTACAAATAAACCCTTCCCTATCCTAAACCTATTAGGTATTTCCCTTCATTCAGCTATTCATAATTAGCCACTTAAAAAAGTGCGTAAAAAATGTGGAAAAACATATAGGAAATATCTGCTTAACAATTAGGTAAAACAAGGCCATAAGACTATTTTTACCCTTTATTTTTTATATCATATAAAATGAGCACAGACGCAACAGAAAGTAGACAGAATTATGACGCCAATAACATTCAGGTGTTAGAAGGCTTGGAAGCAGTGAGAAAAAGGCCTGCCATGTACATTGGAGACATTGGGGCGAGGGGACTTCACCATTTAGTTTACGAGGTAGTAGATAATTCAATTGACGAAGCATTAGCAGGCTATTGTAAAAACATTACAGTAACTATAAACCCAGGAAACTCTATTACAGTAGTTGATGATGGAAGAGGTATCCCAACTGGAATTCATGAAAAAGAAGGAAAATCTGCACTAGAGGTTGTTATGACCGTGCTTCATGCCGGTGGAAAATTTGATAAAGACACTTACAAAGTTTCAGGTGGTTTGCATGGTGTGGGTGTTAGTTGCGTGAATGCACTTTCAACCTTGCTAAGAGCTACTGTTTATCGAGATGGAAAAGTTTGGCAGCAAGAATACAGTTGCGGTAAACCTTTATACGATGTAAAAGAAGTAGGCGTAAGCGAAAAAACGGGTACTACCATTTATTTCGAACCAGATACAAGCATTTTCACCACAGGTGATTATAAATATGATACCCTAGCTTCTCGCATGAGGGAACTATCATACCTAAACAGAGGAATAAGTATTACGCTAAGAGACACTCGTCTTGAAGATGGTGCTGAAGAAATTAGAGAAGAAACATTTTTTAGCGAAGGTGGCTTGAAAGAGTTTGTTAATTACTTAGATGGTACCCGCGAGAAAATGATTCCTGAGCCTATCTATGTAGAAGGTGAAAAAAATGGCGTTCCTGTAGAGATTGCCATGACCTATAATACAGGTTATGCTGAAAACTTACACTCATACGTAAATAACATCAATACCATTGAAGGTGGAACACACGTTGCTGGTTTCCGTAGAGCTTTAACACGTACTTTAAAATCGTATGCTGAAAAAGAAGGCATGTTTAAAAACCTGAAATTTGAAATAGCAGGAGACGATTTTAGAGAGGGTTTAACAGGTGTTATTTCTGTTAAAGTACAAGAACCTCAATTTGAAGGTCAAACCAAAACCAAATTAGGTAATAGCGATGTTACAGGTGCAGTTGACCAGTGTGTGGGTGAAATGCTTAACAATTATTTGGAAGAAAATCCTCGTGAAGCCAAAATGATCGTGCAAAAGGTAATCCTTGCTGCTACTGCTCGTCATGCTGCTAAGAAAGCCCGTGACATGGTGCAACGTAAAGGTGCTATGACAGGAAGCGGTTTACCCGGTAAATTAGCAGATTGTCAAGAAACAGATCCTGCACTATGTGAGATATACCTTGTAGAGGGAGATTCTGCTGGTGGAACAGCAAAACAAGGTCGTAACCGTGTATTCCAAGCTATTCTGCCACTTCGTGGTAAAATCTTGAACGTTGAAAAAGCCATGGAGCACAAGATTTACGAGAATGAAGAAATCAAGAATATGTTTACTGGTTTAGGTGTTACGATTGGAACACAAGAAGATGCCAAAGCTTTAAACTTAGATAAACTTCGTTACCATAAAATCATTATCATGACGGATGCGGACGTGGATGGAAGTCATATCAGAACTTTGATTTTGACTTTATTCTTCAGATACATGAAAGAGTTGTTGGAGTTTGGTTATGTATATATTGCCCAACCACCATTGTATTTGGTAAAAAAAGGAAAAGAAGAAGAGTATTGCTGGACCGAACCACAACGTGAAGAAGCCGTGATGCGTTTGGCAAAAGGTACAAACCCTGACACAGTGGGCATTCAACGATATAAAGGTTTGGGTGAGATGAATGCAGAGCAATTGTGGAGCACCACAATGAACCCAGAAACTAGAACTTTAAAACAAGTGAGTTTGGATAGTGCTGCTGAAGCAGATAGGATTTTCAGTATGTTGATGGGTGATGAAGTTCCACCAAGAAGGGAATTTATTGAAGCCAATGCACGTTATGCAAAAATTGACGTTTAAGAGCAATATAAAAAATAAAAAAAGCTGCTCAATGAGCAGCTTTTTTTATGAATAAACCCTCAGGCTTTTGCCAGTTAAAGTTGTATTGTATTTGGTTAAACTTCTTGATGCAGGACCTTGTGTCACTGCCCCTGACTCATTAAATCTAGCACCATGAGTAGGACAATTAAAACTAGCATTGATTGAGCTATAATTCACATTAGTGCCCTCATGTGTGCATGCCGCTGAAACAGCTATAAATGTGCCTGTTTTAGTTCTTGCTACTATCACACCACTTTGTATTAGGTAACCACCATTTACTGACAGTGCTCCTGTGCTGGTATCAATCGTAAAATCAACATTGCTTGGTGCAGGGGTTCCTGAGTCTGACTTTGAGCAACTAGACAAACCGCCAATACAAGCTGGTACTAGCAAGGAAGCCACACCTAGGCCTACTTGCGATATAAATTCTTTTCTGTCCATATTCTATTTTCTAATAATTCAAAAGTAGAGAATAAACAAATGGGCAAATGTTATTTTATCGTCATTTAGAAAATTTAGAATTTGATCAATGCATTAGTTGACAGAATATAATAATAATTTTTGGGAGTCGTTTGAACCTAATTATTATATAAGCACATCAACTTTTGTATCAAAATAATCTCTCTTATTCAAGATAAAAAGAAACAAAAAAAGCCTTGAAATTCAAGGCTTTTAAAATTGTTGGGGTGGATGATGGGGCTCGAACCCACGACCCTCGGTACCACAAACCGATGCTCTAACCAACTGAGCTACAACCACCGTTTATTTTTTGAGTGTGCAAATGTAAGGATGATAAGCGTATAGACAAAATTTTATTCGAAAAAATTTAAACATTTAGGAGACTTATTATCTTATCTCCTTCATATATATGCTTTCCGCCTCTATATAATGAAGCACTTTTCACCATGGCTTTTGCCACATTTTCGCCACTTATAAGAGCATATTTTTGAAGTTTCCCTTTTAAGAAAATAGAGAATGGTTTCATTATCATGATTCCAAGCCATTCGCTAAACCTGAATTCGCTGCGTGAACCCGTTAATAATGATGGTCTGAAAATACTCGTACATAAAAAGCCTAATTTATCTACATCATCTTCAGCTTCACCCTTTACCCTATTATAAAAAATATTTGAATACTTGTTAGCACCTAAGGCTGAAACCATTAAAAAATGAGTAACCCCGTTTGCACGAGCCAAGGTAGCCGCCATAAAACAATAATAGCGATCCACTTTTTCAAAAGCCTCTTTTGTTTCAGCTTTTTTTATGGTGCTTCCTAAGCAACAAAAAACTTCGTCAACCCTAAACAAATCTGGATATTCCGACATTTTATCAAAATTGATGACATGTTGCTCAAGTTTGGGGTCGCTAATGGTCATTTCCTTTCGTAAAATCAATACTACTTTGGAATAATCATTACTTTTAAGTAATTGGTAAACTACGTTTTTACCTACCAATCCTGTTGCCCCTATGACTAATGCTTTTTTCATTTATGAGTACGCAATATAAATAATTAGGGATATATTTTTAATTTGGCTTCACAAGCACGATGTTGATTGTAACATTTTTTATACTTTCGCCTCAAAATTTATCACCACTATGATTAACAACCATGAAATTGATTATCGCATTTTCGGCAGCGAAATGCAATGTGTAGAAATTGAATTAGATCCTGAAGAAACAGTAATGGCAGAACCTGGCAGCTTTATGATGATGAATGATGGCGTGCAAATGAATACCATTTTTGGAGATGGAAGCCAACAACAAGGAGGCATTTTAGGTAAATTGATGTCTGCAGGTAAGCGCATGCTTACGGGTGAAAGCTTGTTTATGACTGCTTATACCAATATGGGCCAAGGCAAAAGACAAGTTACATTTGCTGCCCCCTACCCAGGAAAAATCATTCCTTTGGATTTACACAGATTGGGTAATAGGGTTATTTGTCAGAAAGATGCCTTTCTATGCGCAGCTAAAGGCGTTAGCATTGGTATTGAATTTCAAAGAAAATTAGGAACTGGTTTGTTTGGAGGAGAAGGCTTTATTATGGAAAAACTGGAGGGTGATGGAATGGCTTTTGTTCATGCAGGTGGACATGTAGAAGAGCGTGAATTACAACCTGGCGAATTGTTGAAAATAGATACGGGTTGTATCGTTGCATTTACCAAAGATGTTGACTATGATATCCAATTTGTTGGTGGAATAAAAAACACCTTGTTTGGTGGCGAAGGTGTTTTCTTTGCAACCTTAAGAGGTCCGGGAAAAGTTTGGATTCAATCATTACCTATTAGCAGATTAGCAGGAAGAATTATGCAGTATGGCATCAGAGGAGGTAAAGAACAGGGTAGTATTTTAGGTGGCTTAGGCAACCTATTGGATGGTGATGGGTTTTAGAGAAATAGGAATTGGTAATTACGAATGAGGAATTAATAAAGAGCTAATAATACAGCAGCTCATCGATTAACAATTCAATTCGATATAATATAAAAAAGATAAAATAGATATAAAATGGGAAGAGCATTTGAAAAACGCAAGCACAAAATGTTTGCTAACAACTCAAGAAACAGTAGAGCATTCACAAAAATTGGAAAAGAGATTGCCATTGCCGTTAAAGCTAGTGGTCCTGAACCAGAAAACAATTCTAGGCTTCGTGTTATTATAGCAAATGCTAAAGCTGTAAACATGCCAAAAGCCAATATTGACGGAGCTATTCAAAGAGCTAGCAGCAAGCAGGATAAAGATTTTCAGGAAGTGGTGTATGAAGGAAAAGGATTGCACAGCGTAGCCATAGTAATTGAAACAGCTACCGATAACCCGACAAGAACTGTTGCTAACCTTAGAAGTTACTTTAACAAAAAAGGGGGTCAATTGATGGTATCTGGTTCATTGGATTTTCTATTTGAGCGTAAAGGTATTTTCAAAATTAAACCTAATGGTATTTCAATTGAAGAATTTGAATTGGAAATGATAGATTATGGTTTAGAAGAAGTAGAAGATGATGGTGAAGGCCATTTGATGTTATCAGTTCCCTTTACCGAGTTTGGCGCTATGCAACAGGCCCTCGAAGAAAGAAAAATAGAAATTGTGAATGCGGAATTGATGAGGATTCCAACTACTTTTGTTGAAGTGAGCGAAGAGCACGAGGACGAAGTAAATGTCTTACTTGACTTGATTGACGAAGATGATGATGTAACAAAAATTTATCACAACATGAGATAAAACGAAAGGCTGGGTTTTTACTCAGCCTTTTTTATTTACTTCTGATTGCATCCACTGGATTCAGTTTAGATGCAGACCATGCCGGCAAAAATCCAGAGATAGTGCCGATAATAATACTCACCAACAAACCAGTTATTACGTTTTTGGAAGTAAGAAATACATTAAACTCAACCGTATGTTGGATAATTAAAGTTAACATATATACAATGGAGATACCTACTATCCCTCCGAAAACGCATAATAGAATGGCTTCTGTTAAAAACTCAATCAATATAAAATAATTCTTAGCACCTAAAGATTTCTTTATTCCGATCTGATTGGTTCTTTCTTTTACTGAAACAAACATTATGTTGGCAATACCAAAACCTCCTACTAACATAGCAAAGCCTCCTATAATCCAACCACCCATGCTCACTACCGCAAAGGTTTGTTTCAGTGGTTCACTTATTAATGTGGTTTTATTTAGCGCAAAATTTTCATCCTGACCGGGGTGAATTTTACGAAGGGATCGCATAATACCTCTCAATTCATTTTCTACTTCATCCATACTTTTGGCTTGGGTAGCTTTTACATGTATTCGGCTGTTTGCTCTATCGCTATTGATTCTTACAATTTTCGCAGCACTGCCTACTGGTATAACAATTACATTGTCGAGGCTATTGCCAATTAGGCTTTCTCCTTCCTTTTTAAACACCCCGATTACTTCATATTTTTTACCATCAATTTGAATATGCTGACCTAAAGCTTGAATACTTGGGAATAAAGTCGAAAAGACATCGCTACCTATTAAGCAAACATCATTTCCATTGTTACTTTCTGCTTCTGTAAAATATCGTCCACTAATAAAATCAAAGTTTCTAACTACATTATATAAATGAGATACTCCTTGAATATTAACTCCACTAGCAGAATTATTTCCAAACTTTACAAACTTACCACCCAAATCTACCGTCAAGATACTAGGGTATTTGTTTTCCGATTTCTCTTGTATGGATTTTAATTCATTTAATGTTGGATTAGGGCGCTTCATGTATTTCCACCATTTATAATCAGGGCCAAACTCCCAAGGCCATTTCTCAACAAAAACCACATCTTTACCCAAACTCTCAACACTGGTTTGAAGGTTAATTTCTAAACTTTCAACTATGGTAAGAACCATTATAATGCAAAAGATGCCAATGGTTACGCCCAATGTTGACAAAAAAGTACGCATCCTGTTTGCGTTCAATGCTTGGAGAGCAGCCGTTGCACTTTCTGTAACTTGATTAAACAGGATTCCTAATTTCATTTATTATTTCTTGTAATGATGCTACGAAAGTAAATAATAGCTTTAGATTTACATTTTATTTTTATTATCGGGGGGATGAATATTTGAGTGGACAATAAGCCATCTATAAACAATTCATTTGTTGTAAACGAGTTAATCAATGTCGCAGTTTTAGGTTTGCTTTGAATTGGTAAAAAATCTAAAATTGAAAACAACTAAAGCTATCATATTAATCATTGTTATGGCTTGCCTTGCCTTCAAAGGTTTTGGTCAACAATTTAACAATAATGTAAAAAGCAAAACAGATAGTATTGTGGTGGATACAAGCTCAAAAAAAGCTGTAATAGCCATTATAGATACAATTAGCTTCGACCCAAATCTTGACTTGATAGATCAAATAATGCCTATAGATTCAATATTGAATTATGTCTGCAAATACTCACCAACATTAAAAATGATTGAAGCTGAAGGAGATAAATCGAAATATAATAGAAAATATATCAGTTCTCTTTGGCTTAATGGAATTGGACTATTTTATAATTATACATATGGTAACCAATTCACATCCCTAGTAACAAGTACTAATACAGATCAACAATTATCTAACAATTTAGGTGTAGGCTATAGATTTGGGGTCAATGTTCAGTTTTTCTTAGGTGAGATTTATGGTAGAAAAAGTAGGCTAAAATCATTGCAAGCTGAAGTAGAAATGGCTAAGCAAAAGCGTGCAGAAGCATTAATTGAATTGAAAAGAAAAGTTATTGCTGATTATTATAACCTAATTGCCAATCAAAGGTTGGTAAAAATAAAACAAGCAGATGCTGAAAGTGCTGGTATAACTGTGAGTATTGCAGAATACGAAATGAAAAGAGGAAAAATCATGCCTTCTGATTTATCAAGATTGAGAAATATTCAATCAATAGCGGATGTAAATTTAGAAGTGAGTAGGCGTGATTATATGATTAGCTATAATCAATTCGAAACATTATTAGGATGCAGTTTGAGTAATTTTAAAAAGAAAAAAGTAGAGAAAAAGAACTGATGAATTTAATTATATTTTTTAGGATCATATTAAAAAATTTTAAGTGGCTTATGCTATTTCCTCTGGTATTAGCCATATCTGTTTTTTATTTCACTCGCAATATTCCAAGAGAATATCTTAGTTCTGCAACAGTTTATACGGGTATTGCCTCAGGATATAGCATTACTGATGATGGAGATACAAAAATTGATAATTTCCAAATTAACAATGCATTTGACAATTTAATCAATATGGTTAAGTCCAGAGAAACCATTGAAGAGGTAGCATTAAAATTATTGGCACAACATCTTGTATTAGAAAGACCAGATCCAAACATATTAGATGAAAAAGGATTTGAAGCTTTAAGAGATTTGTTAACAGATGATGAGAGAAAACAATTTGTAGTTAAAGGCAGTGTGGAGAAAACCTACGATAAATTGAGAAAATTCAAAGAAGAATCAAATAAAAATAAATTGGTTTTTATACTAACTGAGCCAGGCAGTTATTATAGCATTGCAGGCATATTAGGCAAAATTTCTGCTGCCCGTAAACAAAGTTCAGATATTTTGGAATTGACCTTTTCAACCACCGACCCTGGTGTTTGCCAACATACCCTTATATTTTTAACACAAGCCTTTTCAAGAAGATACAAAGGAATTAAAGGTTCTGAAACCAGTAATGTTGTAAAATATTTTGAAGAACAACTAAAAATTGCCTTCAGAGGATTGCAAGGAAGTGAAAATAAATTACTCGAATTTGGGGTTAACAATCGAGTAATTAATTATTACGAACAAGCCAAATTCGTTGCTGAAAGTAAAGAGGATTTAACCACTGATTATTATAAAGAAAAAATGGGACATGAGGCTGCTCAAAGTGCTCTTAAGAGGCTTGAAGAGAAAATGTCAACCTACACTGATGTGGTTAATAACAATGAGGGTTTAGTTTCAATAAGACAGGATTTAGCCAACATCAACTATAAAATTACAAATGCCCGCATATACAGATTGGCTCCTGAAAAAATAGGTGAAATGGAAGATGAGGCAGAAAATATTAAATTAAAACTCAAAGAAAGGGCACGTGATTTTTTCAATTTAAACAATTCAATTGAATGGATTCCTCAAAAAAGTTTATTAGAAGAATGGCTTAGCAAAATGATCTTAGTTGAAGAATCAAATGGCAGATTAATGGTGTATGAAAGTCGCTTAAAACAGTATGATGGCATCTATAAGGAATATGCTCCAATGGGATCAACTATTAGCAGGATGGAAAGAGAAGTAAGCGTGGCTGAAAAAGAATATTTATCTGTATTGCATGGATTAAATTTAGCTAAACTGCGTCAACAAAATATAGAGGTAAGTAATAATTTGAAATTGGTAGATTCTCCTTTCTACCCATTAAGAGCTCAACCTTCATCAAGGGGTTTACTTATATTAGTTTCCTTTATTGGCGGATTTGTTTTGGTCTTATCATTCTTAATTACAAAAGAGATAAGCAATAAATCCATTCGTTTCCCGGAGAAAGTAGAAAACCTAACAGGTATACCTTTGCTGAGTGCCTTGCCTGAGTTGAATTTAAAAACAACAAACGAGGCACATCAAAATATCCACAATAATTTGATGCAAAGAATTGTGAATAGTATTTTCATTGATATCAAGCGGGGTGAAGCTTCAAAAGAAAAAAAGAATTTTGTTATTACCTTGATAAGTACAAGACAGAAGCAAGGCAAAACCTATTTTGCAGAAGCCTTAGCGCAAAAACTAATCAATATTAGAAAAAATGTATTTTACCTTTATCCAGAAACTTCTTCAGGACATGAAGGAAAAGATATTTATAAAAACAGTAAGCTCATTAGTTATAAATATAGTATTCAAGATAATGTGGTAGACGCAGATGAAGTAGAACAATTAATAGCCCAAAATTTAGATTATGTAAAAGAAGATGTTTCTTATACCATTATTGAAATTCCGAATTTAAACCAATACCCAGTACCTTTTGAATTGATTGAAAAATCTGATGTATCTATATTGGTGGTGCACGCCCAGAAAACATGGGCAACAAGCGACAAACAAATACTAAATGAATACGAAAAAGTTAGACCAAAAGGCACCAAGGTTTTAATCAACCATGTTGATGTTGATTCGCTAGAAGGTATATATGGCGAAATTCCTAAAAAAAGATCAATGATTAGAAGGAAAATGAAATTATTGATGGGGGGCGACAGGTATTAAATGAGTGAAATAAATGGGGAAAATAGCATTAAAAAGGATATAATTAATTATATCATGGTGCTATTATTGGCCGTAGGTTTAGGATATGCGCTGTCAGTATATGGAATTGCCTTAGGTGGAATTTTAGTTGCACTTCCTTTTGTCATTACCCTTATTGGAATGATTTTTAAAAATCCTAAATTAGGGCTATTAATTACCTTTCATTATAGTTTTTTTTCTAATGGTCTACAACGCTTTATTTCACCTGATATTCCATTTGGACTGGGAGTAGATAGTGTTTTAATGCTTTCTTTAATTGGTGGAATTTTTAAATCAAATAAAGGCTCAGCTAATAGTTGGGTTTTTTATATGTCTTTGATGTGGTTTTCCTATGCATTGTTGGAATTGGTAAATCCTGAGGCTACCAGCAAAGAGGCATGGTTTTATTCAGGAAGGGGAATAGCTTTATATCAAATAATGGTAATACCCTTGACGCTAATGTGGGCCAATAAGAAAAAAGATTTGGATGGCTTCATAAAAATTTGGATCACATGGTCATTGATAGCCGCCTTATATGCCTTCAAGATGAGTTATATTGGATTAACAGCAGGCGAACAAAAATGGCTAGATGATGGAGGAAAGATTACACACTTTATTCAGGGTAGATTAAGGATTTTTTCTTTTTTTAGTGATGCTGGCCAATTTGGTGCAGCTATGGCTGAGGCATGTTTATTTTGTCTATTAATGGCAGTTGGTCCTTATGAGAAAAAAGCAAAAATTAGATGGGGAATCATAGCAGCCATTACTTTTTGGGGATACGCAATGTCAGGTAGTCGCGGGCCATTATTTGTATTGGCTTCAGGAGGATTTTTATACCTATTCTTAATACGTAATTTCAAGGTATTAGTTATTGGTGCCACCATTGGATTTCTAGCATTTGCCTTCCTAAAATTCACAACCATTGGCAATACAAATTATCAAATATATAGAATGAGAACAGCATTAGACCCAAATGATGCTTCATTGCAGGTAAGGCTTGACAACCAAAAATTGTTAAGAGCTTATTTAAAATCGCGACCTTTGGGTGGAGGTATTGGAAGTGGTGCAGGATTTGGTGAAAGATTTTACCCTGGAAGGTTTTTAAGTGGGATTGCTTTGGATAGTTGGTATGTAAAAATTTGGGTTGAAACAGGTATTATCGGATTAGTCATACATATTATTCATATACTCATTGTATTAATTGTGGGAATTGTAAATTGCTTCAGAATAAAAAACCCTGATACAAGACAGAAAATGATGGCTCTGGTTTGTGGGTATTTTGGAATTTTATGTGCCAGCTATGGTAATCAGGTTTTTGGTCAATTCCCAACTAGTATTGTTATGTATATGACCATGGTGTATATGTTTGTATGCATAAAATGGGAAAAGGAAGAAAATGAAGATACAGTAAAAGAAATTGCCAAGTAAAATTACTGAACACATTGAATCTTTTATTTATTTTATAAAAACTCTATAAACCACTAAAAAGGATGCCTAATAAATAACTTATTTATACTTTTTTCGAAGTTGACAAAAAAGATAATCTTTTAAATCAAATTAACAATTCAATTGAAATACCAGGTAAAAAGATTTAAAAAAAATTAACTAGTATTTATAAATTGCGCTTACAAATTTTAAAGTCGACAAATGAATAGGAAAAAATTTATTGGTTCTATTGCCATTTTAGGTGTTGGTTCATTGGCTTCTTATTATGGATTTAAATTCTTTAAATCAAGCGCTACACCTGATATAAATTATCTAGAGAAAAACAAAGAACTTATTGCAGACTTGTGCGAAGCCATCATACCCAAATCTGATAGTCCAGGGGCTAAAATGGCCATGGTTCATGAATATGTTATTTATTCCATTGCTCAATCGAGAGATGTTAAACATAAAAACAATTTCATTAATGGTTTAAAAGATTTGCAGGATTATTCCCAAAGTAAATTCAACCAAGAATTTTCTAAATTAGACAAATCTCAACAATCAGAAGTGCTTAAACACTTTCAAAATCAAGCCAAGTCTTTTAATTCAAAAGTCGAAAAAATTCAAAGCAAATTACTTGGAAAACCCTTCTTCACCATTCTAAGAGAAACCACCACCATAGGTTATTGTACATCAATTATTGGCGCACAACAGGGATTGGCTTACGACTATGTACCAACCAAGTTTATAGCTTGCAGTGATTATGTGAGAGGGCAAAAATCTTGGGCTACTAAATAAGAGAATATGAGCGATTCATTAAACATACATTTAAAATCAAAAGCACTCAATACCTATGACGCTATTGTTATTGGAAGTGGTATTACGGGTGGTTATGCTGCAAAAGAACTTTGTGAAAAAGGATTAAAAACATTGGTACTTGAAAGAGGTAGGGATGTAAAGCATGGAATTGATTATACAAATGCTATGAAACATCCATGGGAATTTGAAAACAGGATGGAGTTAACTGATGAAGATAAAGCCACAAACCCCATTCAAAGCTTCAGTTATAATCCTGGTAGCAGACCATTTTATGTTAATGATCAAGAGCATCCATATATCCAGCATAAACCTTTCTATTGGATTAGAGGTTATCAAGTAGGTGGCCGTTCATTAACTTGGGGAAGGCAGGTTTATAGGTTAAGTGATTTGGATTTTGAAGCAAATGCAAAAGATGGTTATGGTGTTGATTGGCCTATCAGATACAAAGACTTGGAGCCTTGGTATAAATATGCTGAAGATTTTATTGGCGTCAGTGGCAATGCAGATTCAGTTCCTCATTTACCTCATGGTGATTATTTACCTGCTATGGAGATGAATTGCCTTGAACAACATTTTGCAGAGTCCATTAAAAAGAATTATGATGAACGTTGGGTTATCATGTCGCGTTTAGCCAATTTAACCAAAGGCTATAAAGGAAGAGGACCCTGTCAATATCGTAATTTGTGTAGCCGAGGTTGCCCTTATAGTGGTTATTTTAGTAGTAATTCAGCTTCATTACCTGCGGCCAATGCTACTGGTAACTTAACCCTTAGACCTCATGCTATTGTGCAAGAAATAATTTATGATCCGAATACAAAAAAGGCCAAAGGTGTTAGAATTATAGATGAATTAACAAAAGAAATTTCAGAATTCTTTGCAAAAATCATATTCATTAATGCCTCTACAATTGCAACAGCTGCCATTTTATTAAATTCAAAATCAAGTTATTTTCCTGATGGATTCGGCAATAGCAGTGGACAAGTAGGCAAAAATTTGATGGATCATCATAAGGGAATCGGAGCGACTGCCGAGTATGATGGATTTAAAGAAAAATACTATGTTGGACGTAGGCCTGGAGGTATTTATATTCCAAGATTTAGAAACTTAAATGATAATAATAAACATCCTGATTTTATAAGAGGTTACGGTTTTCAAGCGGATGCAGAAAGAAGTGAATGGCCTGATGTGATGAAAGAAGATGATAGCTTTGGTGATGAATTTAAAAACAAATTAACAGTTCCTGGTCCTTGGACTATGTTTATGGGAGCTTGGGGCGAATGTTTACCAAACCCTGAAAATAAAATATGGCTTGATGAAAACAAAAAAGATCAATGGGGATTACCCCTTGTTAATATTCAATTTGAATATGGTGCAAATGAAATAGCGATGCGCAAAGATGCACAATTAAACGCCATTGAAATGTTTGATAAAACAGGTTTTAAAAATATTAAACCATTTGATTATTTGAATCCTGGCACTACTATTCATGAAATGGGAACTGCCCGCATGGGAAATGATCCTAAAACATCAGTATTGAATGCCCACAACCAAATGCATGACGTGAAAAATGTTTTTATCACTGATGGCAGTGCCATGACTTCAGGTGGATGTCAAAACCCATCGCTTACCTATATGGCACTAACTGCGCGTGCTTGTCAATTTGCAGTAGATGAATTAAATAAACAAAATCTTTAATACCTTATCGTAAAAAAAATCCTTAGGTTATCTGTAGATATAAATAAACAAACCCCTTTTGCTTATTTGCAAAGGGGTTTGTTAATATTAAATTTTAAATCATTATTTTATTAGAATTCTTTGGCAACTAATTGAAACTCCATCAACATTCAATCTAGCAAAATAAATACCTTTACTTAACTGGTTAAAGTCAATTTCAATTGATTTAAATAATCCATTCATGAATGAGCCGCCAAACATTTTAGATTTACCTGCAATATCAATTAATTCAATAGTAGCTGAAGTTGAATTTTCGTTAATTTTATCATTATTAACTGCAACAAATATTTGTTGAATCTCATTTCTATTAATTGGGTTTGGCCACAAGGTAATGGAATTATTATCTGATAATGATTTGCTTAATTGGGAGCCACTGGCTGTGTCCTCAACTTCATAGCATCCATAACTTGGCTTTGAAAAACTTAAACCTGTTTTAGCATCAATGCTTCTAGAACGACCATTTTTATCTAACCAAATATTATCTTGAGACGAGTTGGTTAATGCTGATGCACTGCGATTTACCGTACTACTTGTATTCCATGATAGGGTATAATCATTGGCCGCTGGATTCACGAAATTTATTGTTTGTATGTCACTTGAAACAAAATTGTTTGTATTACTAAAATTATTTTGTTGAGGATTAGCGATAAACAATGCACGATTTAACGTAATAACTGGATTGTTTAAAATGCTTGGATAAATATCACTTACTCCTATGTTATTATAACATCTAGAAACTGTTTGATTAGCATAATTCTGCATAAACATAATGGCTCTTCCACTATCATTTTGATTCATAATTATAGTATTATGTGAAGCTTCAAATAATGTTTGGCTTCTACCAGTTAAACCCATTCGAGTTAATGATTGAGAAGTACAAGATTTATCATTAAAATAAATACTATTAATTGCCCACCACACTGATTCTTTATGGTTTAAATTGGCATTGCTAATAAAATTATTATAAAAGCGGTTAACCAAACCGAAACATTGAAATGCACTTCCACTTCCTGAATTTATAGTATTATTAAACGTTTCACCCTTTGAAGGAGAACCAATAATGATACCATACATTTGGTTTGCATCTTTTTTTGTACCGTAATTTGTAACCGTATTGTTATAAACTCTGTAAGTCTTAGACATTGCTACTTGAATCCCATCCCAACCTGTGCTATCCGTCCAATTGTTATAAACTAAAATGGTGTCAGCAAAATGAGGTAAATACCTCCAACTATTGTTATAATAATATATCAAACTATTAACCGGTAAACTATTGGCAAAGGTGGTATTAATTGTTATTGCTATACCATCGCCATTATCATAATTAGTTGAACCAATGTAAAAACCTTCTGCCCCACAACCATGAATATAGTTATGGTGAAATTTGCCATTACCCAGACTTCCCAAATTTACAAACTGCCTGCAATAAGCGGTATCTACAATAGCATTATTGCCATTGACAGCTTCGCCTGATTTAAATTGTATTGCTTGTGCTCCAACGTACCCTATTTCAGTATACTCTAATTCAATATTTCGAGACAAATCAAAAGAAAATCCCATAGCGCTAGAATTATTAAAATTTTTCACCCTTAGATTATACGCACTGCTGCCATCAAAACCGCTAACCTTAATATTGCTGCAGCCTTTAAAATTCAGACCATAATAACTTCCATTGTTTACTTGGGTTATTTGTACAATTTTATTAGACACATTTTTAATAATAACGGGAGATAATGTTGTACCGCTAATATTTCTTATTTGTAAAGGATTGCGGGTATATACTCCAGCTCCTATAGAAGTTGTAGCATCTATTGCAAGGGTATCACCAGCGCCTAAATTGACATATAAAAAGTTATAAACTACCAACCCAGTGCCAATTGGTATTTGGGTAGTTGTATTATTCGATGGATTATAATAGCTGCTACCTTGGTTTACTACCTCGGTCGCTGCAGGTACTATGACTTGAGAACAAAATACCCTTATTGAAAGACAAACAAAGGTTGTAAAAATGATAATTTTTTTCATAATGAATTTTAAATAGATTTAATGCGAATTAAAAATAAAAAACTATCAAGCCAAACAAAAAAACTAATTCAACGACAATTTTTAATCCAACTATGCAAAAATTTAAATAATAACGGGAAATCAATATTAAATAGTAGTGTTTTTTTTATCAAATAGTATAATCCAAATGCAAATATATCAGTTGTCCTAAAACGAACTTGAAATTAGAAAACATTTGCAATCCAAAATTTTCCATATTATTGTTTCGATAATTTTACCTACTCAATAATTGATGTCAATGCATTTTCCTCATGATATAAAAAACTTCAAACTGAAGACCATCGAATGGCTTCGAAGCTTCGATGTATGTTGCATGCTCGACAATAACGACAGCATCAATGCGCTTGGTTTAAGTGATGTGGAATATATGATTGCTGCGGGGATAAAGGAGGAACATAAAGGAACAGGTCACAGAGATTGGGAGGAATTGAATGAAGCCGTTTGTCAAAATGGACAAGACTATCTTTTGGGATATTTAAGCTACGATTTAAAAAACCAAATTGAAAAATTGAAATCTGTTCATCCTGATAATATTGGTTTTGATGAGCTGTATTTTTTTAAACCACTTCATTTGATTGTGATTTTTAATGATGGGAAATATTTAATTCAAAGTCCCAATCACCTTTTATTAGACGAAATACTATCAACCGAAACATCGCATTTCCCTTACCACCCTGTTCATATCAAGCCTAAAGTAAGTCGTGAAAAGTATATAGAAAATGTAAAAGCCATTCAACAACATATTATCGAAGGTGATGTATATGAATTAAACTATTGCGTGGAGTTTTTTGATGAGCATGCACTTATAGATCCATACCATGTATATCAGAAACTAAAGCAGTTCTCCCCTACTCCATTTGGAGCTTTCCTTAGAGTAAAGGATAAATTTGTTTTATGTGCAAGTCCTGAACGTTTTATTAAAAAACGTGGTGAAACCCTCTATTCACAACCGATTAAAGGCACAGTTAAAAGAGGCACTAATTCACAAGAAGACGAGAACTTGATTCAACAATTATTACATTCTGAAAAAGAAAGAGCTGAGAACTTGATGATTGTTGACTTGGTGAGAAACGACTTAGCTCGAAGTTCAAAAACAGGTTCAATAAAAGTGGAAGAATTGTTTGGCATTTACTCTTTTAGCCAAGTGCATC
Organism: Bacteroidia bacterium; assembly: GCA_040403075.1. GTDB lineage: Bacteria > Bacteroidota > Bacteroidia > UKL13-3 > UKL13-3 > RGVD01. The sequence continues at coordinate 12,557 of JBBALJ010000005.1, read as the reverse complement.
AAATGATTTCAACGGTTTCATCTCATATTAATGAATCTACCTCTACGGTTGATTCTATAAAAAATGCATTTCCTATGGGAAGTATGACAGGTGCACCCAAAGTGATGGCGATGGAATTGATTGAAAAATATGAAAATACCAAACGTGGCTTATATAGTGGCGCTATAGGCTACTTTGCTCCCAATTCTGACTTCGATTTCAATGTTGTAATTAGAAGTATACAATACAATTCTTCAAGCCACTATATTTCGTTTGAAGTGGGAAGCGCCATCACTTATGATAGCGATGCTGAGTTGGAATATGAAGAGTGTTTGTTAAAAGCCCAAGCCATGGTGAAGGCCTTGGCTGGTTAATCATATAGGATTCTAAAGTCTAGATTTCATTTGACTTTTAATTCAGATTTCTTCTTGAAAATTTGTTGAAGCATCAAGAATTGAAATGCATTATTTATACTTTTCAAAATCAAATGGATTCAACATTCCAAATTTCTAGCTAATTTGCCACCTCAATTTTCGACAGACCTATTAATGAAAACCATCGGACCAAAAGATTTACCATTAGCAGAATTTCACAATGCCTTATTAACCGCAATTGCCCCTAGACCCATTTGCTTTGCGAGCACAATAGATATGGAGGGCTATCCAAATTTAAGTCCATTTAGCTTCTTCAATATTTTTGGTTCTAACCCTACGCGTATTATTTTTTCTCCTGCCCGCAGGGTGAGAGATAACACCACCAAACACACCTTGCAAAATGTTATTGAAACAGGTGAAGTAGTGATAAACATTGTGAATTATAGCATGGTTCAACAAATGAGCCTTGCCAGTTGCGAGTATCCAAAAGGTGTGAACGAATTTACCAAAGCGGGATTTACACCCATTGCCTCAGTAAAAGTAAAACCTTTCAGGGTTAAGGAAAGTCCGGTGCAGTTTGAGTGCAAGGTGGTTGATATTATTGAAACGGGAACAGAAGGCGGAGCTGGTAATTTAATTATCGCTGAAATGTTACTCATGCATATTTCGCCTGATGTATTAACGGCTGATGGCAAAATTGATCAACATAAAATGGATCTAGTAGGTCGTCTTGGAAGCGATTGGTACGTTAGAGCAAGCGGTAATGCTTTGTTTGAAGTGCCAAAACCTGCAAGAAACCTTGGCATTGGGGTGGATGCTTTGCCTGATAAAATTAGATTAAGTAAAATTCTAACCGGCAATGATTTGGGTATGCTTGCCAATGTTGAACAAATTCCGGATTTAGATAGCGTAGCCATCTACAAGCACATGAACAAAGACTTAAATAAACTTCACCAATTACATAGTGATGATAAATTCAAATTAGAATTATTATTGCACAAAATGGCTCAACAACTTTTAGAAAATAACAAAGTGCAAGATGCTTGGAAAGTACTTTTGAGCTAAGTGTCTGTTTTTTTGCTGTACAAATTTGTGTTCTTTTTGTACAAACAGAAATACAAGACCATTTTCAATGATAGGTGAAAAATATTTTAAATATTGAAAATCAAAGTTTTAATAAATATCTTATTTGATTAAAGTTTTTTGGCACAATCTTCTCTATATAGTTTGCATAATACTTTTTTCAAACTCATATACTTAAAAAGCCCTTTAGAGAAAACTAAAGGGCTTTTTGTTTTATTCCTTTTCTACCCATCTTTGTAATTATGGAAAGTGCCCTACAGTTTAAAATCCTCATAAATAGTCATGAAATGATGGATTGCTATGAATTAATAAAGCAATTGAATCCAAAACTTGGCCATGAAGAGTATGGACAATTATTAAACGAAATGATTCCAAATAATTACAAACAATTGATAGCCAAACAAAATGAGAACATAGTAGGTGTATGTGGTTATTGGATTAATACCAAAATATACTCAGGTAAGTATATTGAATTGGACAATGTAGTGGTGGATGCAAATTATCGGAATCAAAACATAGGCGAACAGATTTGTTTGAAGGTATTGGAAATTGCAAAAAAAGAACATTGCAAAGTAGCTATGCTGGATGCCTACATGGAGAATGAAGCGGCACATAGGTTTTATGAAAGACTGGACTACAGAAAGAAAGGCTTTCATTTCGTAAAAAAACTAAACTAAATCATAAATGGCTTGGTGGACATCTTGTTAAACAAAACTACAAACTTAATTCACTACATTTACAGCCGTAATAAATACAAATACATGCAAGAAATTAAATTTAATGGCAATCAAAGTGCTTTTTATATTGATTTAAGAAAACGAGTTAACGAATATTTTAAAGATACAAAAAAAGAAAAAACGGGAGACTATAGACTCATGCTAAAGGCTGTTTTCTTCAGCGTTTCTTTTATATCAAGCTATATATTATTGGTTTTTGTTGATATGCCTATTTGGATCAGCATACCACTTTGTGTATACGCTGGTATCATTACGGCTGGCATTGGTTTTAACATGATGCACGATGGCAGCCATGGTTCATTTAGCCATAACAAAACGCTGAATAAAATGGCTGAATTATCATTAAATTTTTTAGGATGCAGTTCATTTTTCTGGAATGTAAAACACGTGGTAGTTCATCATACATATACCAATATAGATGGTATGGATGATGATATTGGAAATGAACCTATGTTGAGACTATGCGAAACACAAAAACGCTATGGCTTCCACAGATTGCAACAATACTACTTCATATTTGTGTATGGATTACTTTACTTAGGTTGGATTTTCTTGTTAGATTTCATCAAATACTTTTCTAGAAAAGTGGGAACTAAAGACAATATTCATATCAATGCCTCAACACATGTTGGGTTTTGGTCTACCAAGATAATTTACACTTTGCTATTTGTGGCTTTACCTATTTGGCAATTGGGTTTTGTGAAATTCATTATTGGTTATTCGGTATACATGTTTGTGACAGGTATTACAATTAGCTTGGTTTTTCAATTGGCACATTGCGTAGAAAATATGGCGTTTGATCATGAAATGAAAGATGGTAAAATAGCTAATGATTGGGCTACTCATCAGGTGGCTACTACGAGTAATTTTGCTACACAAAGTAAATTGGTTTCATTCTTTACCGGTGGGCTAAACTTCCAAATTGAGCATCATTTATTCCCCAAAATCAGTCATGTTCATTACCCAGAAATTAGTAAGATTGTAAAAAATGTGTGTGCAAAACATGGCATCAGTTATTTCGAGCAAAAAACACTCTTGAATGCTATCGTTTCGCATGTGAAGCATTTGAGAGATATGGGTAAAAAATAAACCTCTTTTAGTCCGATGGAGGATGAAGTAAAGAAAATATATTTTACAATTGGCGAAGTGTCTGAAATGCTGAATATAAGTATCTCTCAGATTCGTTTTTGGGAGAAAGAATTCAGTCAGCTTAATCCTAGTAAAACTGCAGGTGGCACTCGCAAGTTTAGTCATAGCGATATAGATACCATCAAACTCATTCAACAATTATTAAAAGAACAAGGCTATACGATAGAAGGAGCAAAAGAAAAACTAAAACACGATAAAGATTTACCAAATAAGCAAGAAATCATAAACAAACTAAAAACGGTTAAACAATTTTTAGTAGATCTAAAAAACGAACTTTAATTTAAACAATGAGTACAGAAATAACAAAAACATCTCAAATAAGAATAGATGTTCACTTAGACAAAGAAAGCCTTCCTGCGCAAATTGAATGGGATGCTGATGATGCAGAATTTGAAGGAAAGCAACCTGCTAAAGGTATCATGCTTTCTATATTTGATGGCTTACAACAAAATGCCATGCGCATTGATTTATGGACCAATGACATGCAAGTAGATGAAATGAATCTGTTCATGTTTCAAACATTAGCCACCATGGCCGATACCTTTGAAAATGCTACACAAAACAAAGAAGTGGCAGACGCAATGCGCGATTTCGCTCACAACTTCGGACACATGACGGAAGTTTTTGGACCAGATCACAAACACTAATTCATAAACAATTATAAAGCAAAAAGCCCTCCATTGAGGGCTTTTTTTATATCAAAATTTGTTCTAATAAAAAGGCACATTCATAAATTTGGGAAATTTTTCTTTGGTGATTTTGGAGAGCACAAACATTATGAATATAGGATGTAGCTTTCATTTTGTCTTGATACAAAACGAAACAAAAAATCAAGACTGACATAAAACTTTGGAAAATGTAATTTGCTTTTTTCTTGCAGCGCATACTAAGCCGTCATGTATGAGCAAAAGAGTCATAGCAAATTGGATCGGCATGACTCAAGTATGCTTACTATTATCCACCATCCACAAAAAAACAAAAACATTTTCAGTCAGATTTTATAAATGTCGGACGGAATGCAATCCGAACGATAAGCCAAGATAGTAGCTCAAATAGGAGGCGTGCGATGGGCCGAAAAAAATGCGGGCAGTGCATCAGGCTAGTGGGTGGAAGCATATTTTTTTCTAGATTTTTTGCCTACTTTTTCATCAATGGAAAAAGTAGGAGAAAGAACTTGATGTAAGATTGAAATTTTTGATAAAGACTAATCTGAAGCAACATCCCCCTGACCCTCCGTTAGCCAACGGAGGGAATCCAACGCTTATGGCCACTGAATCGTCATGAAAAAATTACAGTTCATTTTCAAAATAGGTACAGAGTTCTTCCACCTGCATTCCGATCGCGAAGCCCGATTTTCGTAGTGTTGTGAAATCGTCATTGCGAACATAGTGAAGCAATCTCTTAAAACAGATTGCCACACTTCATCCCGATGCATCGGGATTTCGTTCGCAAGGACGTCCGTTAGAGTCGCAAAAACATATACAGAGGCAAGGAGAAATCTTTTTGTTCGAAACGTTCATTGAGCGGTGTCGAAACGCCATTTCGACTCCGCTCCAACGACCATATTGCACCTTGAAAATCGAAGGATTTTTGTTTACTTTTGATGCTTCAAAAGGAAAAAGTAAAATAATTATTTATTTGCGAATATTCCCCATAAAATCAACTTGACCCAAATAAAAAGGCTAACCTTTTGAGATAGCCTTCATATAAATAGCGGCCTAATTAGCTTTTGAATCTATCGCTTACAACTAACTCTTTGCTGCCAGGTGTGTATTTGTAGAAACCTTCACCTGATTTAGCACCTAAGTTGCCCGAAGTAACCATATTAACCAATAGAGGTGATGGCGCATATTTGTCTTTACCTAAGCCTTCGTACAACACGTTCAAGATAGCTAAACAAACATCCAAACCAATAAAATCTGCCAATTGCAATGGTCCCATTGGATGAGCCATACCCAACTTCATTACAGTATCAATTGATTCAACTGAACCAACACCTTCTTGAAGTGATATGATAGCCTCGTTAATCATTGGTAACAAAATACGGTTTGCAATAAAACCCGGGAAATCATTTGCTTCAGCTGGCACTTTACCAATTGCTTTACTTAAATTCACGATGGTTTCAGAAACTTGTTTTGAAGTTTTAAATCCGTTGATAATCTCAACCAATTTCATCACAGGCACTGGATTCATAAAGTGCATACCGATTACTTGCTCTGGACGTTTAGTAACGCTTGCAATCTTAGTAATTGAGATAGAAGAGGTATTTGAAGCCAAAATGGTGTGAGCAGGACATATTTCATCCAATTGTTTGAATATATCAAGTTTGATAGCCATGTTTTCACTAGCTGCCTCAATAACCAAATCAGCATTTGAAGCTGCGTCTTTCAAACTAGTAAAAGTATTAATGTTAGCCAATGTTGAAGATTTTTCAGCTTCAGTTAAAGTACCTTTAGCAACTTGTCTATCTAAATTTTTACCAATGGTTTCAATAGCTTTTTTCAGAGCTGCTTCATTCACATCAATAAGGTTAACGGCATAATTATTTTGAGCAAACACGTGGGCTATACCATTACCCATCGTTCCTGAACCTATTACGGTGATGTTTTTCATTTTTATCTATTGTTTATTTTTGTCTGTAAATCTAAGTAAATCGGCACAATTAGACGTTCTAAGTCCAGTTTTTTGCCTGCGCAAAAGTAAAAAAGCAGTTAAGGTTTAATAATTTTATTACCTAAATATCGAAAATTGTTTTAGTTTGTGGCATTAATCGTTCAAAATGAAGCATTTATTTTATCTGATATTTCTTATTCCTGTGTTAGTAATGGCACAAAAGCCCTGCGCCACCATCATGAACAGAGAGCAAATGGACAAGTTGCATGCATTTCAGCAAACACTTGATAAGTCGCCACGTTTGTTCTTGAACAAAGCCACGAAGTATGTTCCTATCAAAGTACATATTGTTGGAAACGATAAAGGAACTGGCTACTACAAATTAGACCTCTTGATTGCCTCCTTTTGCAAAATCAACCAAGATTTTTCTCCTATTGGGGTTCAGTTTTACATCAAGGATGATATTGATTATATCAACAATTCTAAATTGTACCAAACGGATGATAACACCATTTATGACTTATCAACCCAATACAAAGACAATGAGGCTGTGAATGTTTTTTTTGCAGGCTCTAGCAACACATACTGTGGTGTTTATTTTGGTGGCTTGGATGTGGTATATATCATAAATAGTTGCCAAGGCATCAATGCCACCACACTAACCCATGAACTTGGTCATTTTTTCAGTTTACCGCATACTTTTAGAGGGTGGGAAAACAATACTATACCCAATGTGGCATACCAAGAAAAAGTGGATGGCAGCAACTGCAGAACTGCAGGTGATGGTTTCTGTGATACGCGACCTGACTATATCGCAAGTAGGTGGGATTGTAGCAACCCACATTTCTTGAAAGACCCAAATGGCGTGGTTTTTAGAGCTGATAGTTCTATTTTTATGAACTACTCTTTGGATGTTTGCCATAGTCGCTTCAGCGCTGAACAATTAGCTGCTATGAGCAATGATTTAGAAGGTAGAAATATCATTAATCAGAGCATGTTGGCAGTAAATCCAGCAGTGCCTACATTGTCTTATCCATTAAACAATGATAGCAATCTTAACTCTGCATCGGTTCGACTGACATGGAATAAAAGCGAAGGTGCCACCATGTACCAAGTGCAAATAGCACGTTTAAAATTATGGGAAACGGCCTATTTAAATGTATTGGTGAAAGATACTTTTTATGATGCCAAACTATTTGGCAATTGGCAATTTGATTGGAGGGTAAAAGCCCTTTCATTAACCAATATGTGTGGTAACTATTCAGAGAGCCAATCCTTTTTTGCAAAGGCCTTTCCAATAGGAACTGAGGAGGTATTAGCCGACAAAAACAATATTCGAATTTTCCCTAACCCCTCTAAAAACGGACAAAGTATTCAAATACAAAGCAGTACCCCTTCTCATATGAGTGTGTTTGATCTGAGTGGAAAAGAAGTTTTTTCAACTGATATTTTGAAAGGCATCAAAGAAGAATTTACACCTAATCACACAGGATTATTTATGCTAAGATTTAGCTATGAAGGTGGTGAAGTGATGAAAAAGATTTTGGTGGAATAACTCATTTTATAATAATTTTCTAGGCTCTAGAAATTTTCCACAGCAAAAAGCTTGTGCACTCCTGTGGCGTATAAAAGCAGCAATGGGCTATAACTTTATTTCTATTTTACAAAGATATATTTTAATAAATTTGTCTATAAAAAATGATTAGAAGGCACAAGCGAACAACGCTATACCAACTCACAACGCTTGCGCCAGCATATGACCATGACTGAAAAGCACAACGTAAAAACATTTGAAGACCTAAGTGAAAAATATTCAACTTGGATAATAAAATATTGCTCGACAAAATTTAGACTTCCTCTATTTTTAGTCTGGTATACAGACAATGACGAAGCTAGTACCACAAAAATAATGACATATAAAAGCGGAGATATTTTCGCTACTAACTCCTTAGCTAACTTTAAGAATACGGTTTTATCTGAAATTGAAGATTTAATAGTATGCAACAACATTATTTCTTGGCTAGACAATTTCGGTAAAATAGACGTGGTTGAATTTTGCACTTATGACATTTCCGAGCTTGAAAATGAAATTACCAAGAATAATTTAGACATTAAGACAATTGAAAGTTTTACCAATTTCATAAACCTATTTGACGACTTTGTTAATCAGGACTTGAAATACTCTAAGCTTCAAAAACACATCGATAATTCATTAATAAAGGAAACTTGGGACTATTTTTACAAGTACATTTTTTGGCCAAGGTTCAACAATAATGTAAAATTTGAAGTATCGGACAGACCTCAATTGGTAACCCTTGCTCTTCGAGATGTTCCACAGGGCATCTCGAAGCATAGATAAATAAAGATTTGTAATCTTTAAATTCTAAGTGCTTTACAAATTAAAAGTGAAAAACATTCCTCCTAAGTAAGTATATCCATAATCTCATCCACATCAATATTTTTGATAAAGGACTCTTCGGTGGTAA
>JBBALJ010000005.1:0-4036 GCA_040403075.1 Bacteroidia bacterium | reverse complement strand
ATATCCATAATCTCATCCACATCAATATTTTTGATAAAGGACTCTTCGGTGGTAATCAAACTATCAGCTAGATTTTTCTTCTTTTCTTGAAGGGCTAGTATCTTTTCTTCAACGGTATCTTTGGTAATGAATTTATAAATAAAAACTGATTTCTGTTGCCCAATACGGTGTGCTCTATCCACTGCTTGCCTTTCAACTGCAGGGTTCCACCAAGGGTCAATCATAAACACATAATCAGCAGAGGTTAAATTTAGTCCAACACCTCCTGCTTTCAGTGAAATTAAGAAAAATGAAATGCCCTCGTTTTGTTGGAAATCACTTACAATCCTTTGCCTTTCCTCGCTTGACAGGCTTCCATCTAAGTATGCATACTTAATGCCTTTTTCATCAAAATATTTACTAAAGATATGCAATTGCTTTACAAACTGAGAAAACATAAGCACCTTGTGTCCTTCTGCCTGCGCGGTTTCAGCACGATACATAATCTCGTTAAACTTACCACTTCCATGTTCATAGGTTTCGTTGCTAAGCTTTGGGTGATTAGCAATTTGCCTAAGTTTGGTTAAGCCTTGCAATAACGTAAATTGACTGCGAGGTAAACCCAACTCACGTATGGATTTGATAATCTCGTTGCGATAGTAACTTTTAACAGTTTCGTAAGCTTCTTGCTGCTCTTCACTCATTGGGCAATAAATTACCTGTTCTGTTTTTTCAGGTAAGTCTTGTGCCACTTGGTCTTTGGTTCTGCGCAAAACAAAAGGCTTGATGATGGCTTTTAGTTGGTTTAACTTTTGTAGGTCCTTTCCTTTTTCGATAGGCAATACAAACCTTTCAGTGAATGAAGCCAAGCTACCAAACATACCAGAATTAATAAACGACAACTGACTCCAGAGCTCTTGTACTGAATTTTCAATTGGCGTTCCTGTAAGCACCAATCTATGCGATGACTTAAGCTGCCTTACAGCCCTTGAAGACAATGATTGAGGGTTTTTAATGGCCTGACTTTCGTCTAAGATAATATAATTGAACTTGAAAGCTTTGAACACATCCACATCTACTCGGGCTGTTCCATAAGTAGAAATAATCAGATCATAGCGGGCAAACACTTGTGCTGACTTGCTTCTGCCAATACCTGTATGTATCAACACTTTTAAATCAGGTGTAAATTTCATAGCCTCTGTATACCAATTATACACCAATGAATTGGGAACAATGATGAGTGAAGTTCTTATGAAGGTTGTGTTATACGTAATATCGTTATTAATTATTGCGTTATTCAATACCGATATGTCACCTTGAGCGGAGTCGAAAGGTTTTGGTTCGATACTCGTTATATCGTTAGTTTTTAGTTCGTTATTCGATATTTCGTTATTGGGTATTGGGTTACTTCTTATTGCGTTATTCGTTATTGAAATAGCAGCACTTGCAAATTCTTTAGTCTTTTGTTTTTCAGTTTGAACGTTAGAAGCAAACAAATCAAGTTGTACAATGGGTGATGCATGCTGAGGCTTGTTAGTTCTTTCTTCAAAAATAATCTCAAGCTCCAAATCAACTCTATTCTCCCCAACTTGCTTTATGTATAGCTCCCTTTCTTTTTGCAGCAATGCCAAGGTTTGAATGGTTTTACCTAAACCCATATCATCGGCCAAGCAACCACCAAATTGATTTTCTTTTAAGAAATAAAACCAATCAAAACCCGCCTTTTGATAAGGCCTTAACTCACCTGCAAATTTTACAGGCAAGGCCATTTCTTTTATCTGTCCGTAGTTTTTTATCTGCTCTAACTTATCACTAAGCTGTAAATATTTCCCTCCTTGATTGGCAATTTCATCAAGTAAACCTATGTGATGCTTATCTAGTAGAATACCGTCATCATTCTTAGAAAATTCAAGAATACCGCTCAAATTACCAAACCATTCGTTGGGTATAATAGCAATCAAACCATTGGGCAAAATAAATTCTCTCTTGCCTTTAAGTATATATTCACGCAAGGAAAGAAATGGAAAACTAAATTCCCCAAACTTCACCATGGCCTGCACATCGAACCAATCTTTCTGTTCTTTTACTTCAATCTTTATTTCACGATTGCCAATAAAATATTTACTTGAACTGTCTTCATTTTGAATGATTTTGATTTTGTGTTGCTTCAACACTTCATGGTTTTCATTCAACCATTCCAAAAAATCATATTTGTTAGTAGCTTCTTCACTAAGCAAGGTACCTGCAGCAGGAAGAAGTTTGCTGTTTTTCAGTTTAAAATAAGATTGATTAAACTGAATGATGCCCATTCCTTCAAGCAATTCCTTTACCTCATCCTCACGCTTGCGACTACGCTTGGTTCTATAAAAAATATAGCTATCCTCTTTTTTGCTAAGGGTAACTTGCACCCTTTGTTGACTGGCATAATCAAACACTGCATCGGCATAACCAAATTGCAGTTTCAAGGCTATGTCATTGTTATCAAAAAGGCTTTGCATACTTAGCATCGGCTTCATATCAGCCTCATGTGTTTTTATTTCAAAGCCTTCTGCATATACATCATAATTTTCAACCAGTTTGGTAACAAATTTTTGGAAATAATTCTCCTCTGCTGTTTTTGAAATTTGGATAAAACGCTTGTTAAGAAAAGGAATCAATTTTTTGCCATCCACATTCTTTTCAAAATCTATCAACTGATTACCTAGCACCATCCAAGCAGGATTTTGTGTTATTATTTGAGCCCCTTTAAACATGAACTCTATGCGCTGTCCTTTGTGTTTGATGGTAGGGAAATATCGAGTGCCTTCAGCGTCTTTTCTGAAGTGAAAAAGAACCGAAGCTTTCTCTGAACTCACTTGCAATTCAACCGATGTGGGATTGTTATCATTACCAGTTTTGTAAATGGTCTTACCCTTCAATTTCTCGATTACCGCTCCAATCTTTTCTTCAATATAAGGTCGAATTTTCTCAGTAAACATTTCCTCTGAACATTGTTTAGAGAAAAACTCAGCGGTACGAATTTTCTTTTTGTTGTCTGGATGAAACTTCCGAAATAAGAAATCATCATCTACTTCATCCAATAATTCTAAAAGTTGAAAGTCGAGAGCACTTAAGCCTTTTTTAAAATAGGAAGCTGTGCGGCTAAAAACACGTTGGTGGGTTAGGCTAAACTTACCCAAAGTATTCACCTGAACCACATGAGGTTCTATTATCAAACCTAAATAAGGATGATTCACGAGGGTGTATACCAAAAGAAAGGGTTGCGTGTTTACTACCAGCAAAATATTAACCAATTAAGCTTGTAAAGGTAGGCAATTTCTATGACATGCAAAGGAAGATTTTTAGTTTATAAGTACTTATCTTGGATTCAAAATCATAAGTATTCGGAACATCGTTTTTCATGTTGAACCCCTTCAGGGTTCCGCTTTACTTTTCCCATTTTTCCGTAGGTTTCACCTACGGTTATATACATTTTACCCCTTCGGGGTAAGCTAATTTTAAGTTATTGAACACTTAAAATAAATTTTCGATAACAAAATAAAACAACAATGATTTCAAGTAGTTATTCGCTGAGTCAATTGGAAGTATTCAAGCGATATGTTGCATACTTTTCACCTTCGTAACTTAATTATTTGGAGAAAAACGAATTCAAGAAGATGTTTTAGTTTTGATAGAATAATGTTTTTTTGCTAGCTAATTACAAATTCAATAATGAACATGAATAAAACAATTGATTGGTCAGACTTTGAAAAAATTGATATCCGAGTTGGTACCATAATACAAGCCGAGCTTTTTGTTGAAGCCAAAAAACCTGCCTTTAAACTTGTCATTGATTTGGGGGAAATGGGATATAAAAAATCATCAGCCCAAATTACAAAGCTTTACAAACCAGAGGAATTGATTGGTAAACAAGTGATGGCGGTAGTCAATTTTCCACCCAAACAAATTGCGAATATGAAAAGTGAATGCCTTGTACTTGGCATTGTAGATGGAGAAGACGTCATACTATTAACGAGTGATAAACCAGTGAAAAATGGACTGAGAATAGGATAATATT
>JBBALJ010000004.1:55439-76876 GCA_040403075.1 Bacteroidia bacterium | reverse complement strand
TCATATATGTGGTGGGTTGCCATTTAAATGAACCAACAGCTGAACCATTTAATTGAACACTATCACCTAAGCATATATTTTTATCTAAGCCTGCATTGGAGGACACTTGGGTAACAAAAACATCTACCGTATCTCTTTGTATGCATGAACCCAAGGAGGCCTGTAAAATATATTTGGTGTTACCTGTTGGTTTCACATAGGGTTTTATTTGAGTGGAATCATTCATGGCAGTGGTGGGTTGCCATGTAAAGCTACCGATAGCAACTCCATCCAACCGAACACTATCTCCAAAGCAAATATTTTTATCAAGTCCAGCATAAGCCGATGAATTTGAAACATTAACCTTTACTGTGTCAACACGAGAACAAGCACCCTGAGTAGCCGTTAAAATATAATTAATGCTGCTAGCTGGCTTCACATATGGAATGATAAGATTTGAATCGCTCATATAAGTAGTGGGTTTCCATTTAAAAACACCAATTGCAGAACCATTTAACTGAACACTATCTCCTACACAAATATTTTTATCCAAGCCTGCATTGGCAGATACTTGGGTAACAAAAACATCAACCGTATCTCTTTGAATGCATGAACCCACTGTAGCTTTTAAAATATATTTGATATTGGTATTTGGCTTAACATATGGTTTGATTTGTGTTGAATCATTCATGGCTAGTGTAGGTTGCCATGTAAAGCTACTAGAAGTAACTCCATCCAATTGTACACTATCTCCCAAACAAATAAATCTATCTATACCTGCACTTACATTAATGTTTATTACTGTTACAGTTATTGAATCTTTTTGAATACAGCTATTCTTAAATGCCTGAATATAATATTTTGTGGTAGTTTTTGGTTTAGCAAATGGATTCGAAATAGTCGAGTCACTTAGCGTTTTTCCTGGGCTCCATAAATATGAATTTCCCCCGGAAACAGTAAGGCCGATTGAATCTCCAGAGCAAATCGAAGTATTTGGAGATTTACTTAATGAAATACCACTTGAGTTAATTGTTATTGAGTTGGAAGTATCTGGATTAACACAATTGTTAAAAACTACCAATTTATAAATACCTGAATTTTTTGCGTAGTAATAATTATTAGTGGCACCTGCAATTATTGTATCATTTCTATACCATTGGAATTGATTTGCTGCCTTTTTAACTACAGATAATTTTGTACTATCATTACAGTTAATGTTGAGCTTTTCAGCAACAATAATGGTTGTATCCACATCACTAAACTTTGCGATAAAACCATCACTAGAACCAGAACTAGTTACTAAATTATTTAGGAAATTAACTGAATTTGTAAAGCTACCAGTAACATATGTAACACCTGAAGTACTTGTATGAACATCATTTCCATATACAACTGCACCCGAAGCACCAGCCTTTTTTAAATACATAATATTTCCAATGTTTGAAAACTTTGCAACAAATAAAGAACTAGTTCCAGATGATGTTGATGTAATTCCATCAAAATTTGCATTCCCTTGATAAGAACCAACAAAAATTGGATTACCATCAGTACCAATAGATACACCCATTCCAAACTCATCTCCTGAACCACCAACATGCTTTGCCCATTGCATACTGCCATTCAAATTTAATCCAACCACAACGGCATCATAACCTCCAAATGATGTAACAGTAATACTTGACCCTGGTGCTTGAGAACTTATTGTTGAGGTTCCTTGTGCATGGCCGATGACAAACATTTGAGTTTGACTACTGTTGAAAATAATTTTCTGAAATGATTCAGAACCTGTGCCGCCCATTCCATTGGCCCAAAGCCAGTTTCCTGTCGGACTAACTTTTGCAATATAACCACCCCAAGAGCCTTGATTATTTAATACCGTGCTCCCAAATGTGGCAGAATTAGCACTACAACAAGCAAAATTACCACAAGTATAAATATTCCCATTTGAATCAACTTGTATATCTGCCGGAGCCTCCTGAGATGTGCTTCCAGCTCGAATTGCAAATTGTAGAACACCTAATGAATTATATCTTGCTATAAAGGCATCCGTACTTCCAGCACTTGATAATGTTTGACTTGGTCCAGAAGTGCTATTAAACGTACATGTACTACTAAAGAAACCAGTTACACATACGTTTCCATCTTTATCTACTGCCACTTCTCCGGCTTCTTCCCAATCATTACTACTAGCTGTAACAATCCACTGAATAATCCCACTATTACTAAGTTTCATGGTGAAAACATCCCAACTTCCAATACTTGATTTTGTTTGTGTTGACCCATTGCTAGAAACAAAACTTGCGGTACCTTCAAATTGATTTGTTACATATAAATCTCCATTGGTTCCTAACTCTAAGCCACATTGATTAAAGTTTGCCGCCTCGTTTCCAGAGCCACCAACTTTAACCTTCCATTGAAAAATTTTATTACAATTATATTTGATTAAATATATATCAGTGCCACCATAACCTGTCATATTTATTGGAGTTCCAGCACTATCCAAAACTACTGTTCCAGAATAAAAACCAAGCACATAAAAGTTATTTGCAGAGTCTGAAATTATTCTCCTACCCATGTCATTCGAGCTACCACCTATTTTGTATGACCAATCAAATGTCTGTCCAATAGAATAGCTTCCATGAAAAATAAAGCCTAATAAAAATATCAGAATTTTGTAGGACTTCATAACTTAATAATCATTTGGCAATAAGAATACTTTTTCAAACATTTTTCAAAATAAACATATTTTTGGAGAATAATTGAACTCTATCTAGAAGAGTATCTAAAAATTCAATGGATTTAAAACGTTTTTTTCGCCTAAGGCATTTTTTGAAAGTAATTCAGTTTTGGATAAGGGATAGTTCATATATAAAAACGATTGGAGATTATAATGAAAAGTCATTGCTAATCATCAGAACTGAAGCTATTGGAGACTATTTTCATTTTAGAAATTTCTTAAAATACATTAGAGAAAGCAAGAAGTATAAAAACTTTAATATTACATTATGCGGGAATGTAATGTACAAAGACATTGCTGAAAATTTTGATAAAGATATTATTGATGAATTTATTTGGATAAACAGAAAACAATTCACTGAGGATAAAATGTACCGCAGCAAAATTATTTTAGATGTAAATAGTAGAAACTTTCACACGGCCATTCAACCAAATTTCTCTCGTGAATTTTTAATAGGTGATAGTATTGTTAGAGCGAGCGGGGCAAAAGAAAGAATAGGAGCAAAAGGTGACACCACAAATGATATTTTATTATTCAAAATAATTGCAGATTCGTGGTATACTGATTTGAAAAATATACCTGAAGTTAACATTTGGGAGTTTGATAGGAACAAAGCTTTTTTTGAACAGATTTTAGATACTAAAATCAATATAAAAGTGCCATCATTAGAATACCCAAGCCAAATAAAAGAAGACTATATTGTGTTTTTCCCTGGAGCAGGTGAGAAAATTAAACAATGGCCAAAAGAAAAATTTTCTGAACTAGCCTCAAGAATCATAAATAAATATGCTCTTAATATAAAAATTTGTGGCTCTGAGCAAGATTATAATCTAGCAGAAAATATATTGAATGAAAATAACAGTAATAGAATTGAAAATCTATGTGGTAAAACTTCATTAGTTGAATTGATTGATGTTATTAGCAAATGCAAAATTCTAATCACTAATGATTCAAGCGCTTTTCACATTGGCGCCTGCTTAAAGACTGAAACTATTTGTTTGTTTATGGGAAGGCATTATGGAAGATTTGCGCCATATCCAAAGGGTTATGACAATCATCTTCACTATATTTATCCTGAAAAAATAAAAAATTTACTGCTGAATACAGAGATGGCTATAAAAAAAACCAAACACTCTCAGCCTGCACTTATTGAGGAAATAACAATCAATCAGGTGGAAAAAGAGTTTGACAAAATATATAGTAATTTATGACCATTCTTCTTATAGACAATTTTGATAGTTTCACTTACATGCTCAAAGATTATATTGAGCAATGTGGTGTAGATTGTCTTGTTTATAGAAATGATGAAATTACTTTGGATGAATTAGCTAAAATACATTTTGATGCCATTGTTATTTCTCCTGGGCCATTATCACCAAATTTTGCAGGTATTAGTATAGATTTAATACACCAATACCATAAAACAAAGCCCATTCTTGGTGTATGTTTGGGACATCAGGCAATTGCACAATATTTTGGAGCTAAAATCAACAAGGCAAAACTTCCAAGACATGGCAAGGTTGATAAAATGCAGCACAGTCAAGTGAATCTTTTTGAAAATATACCCACAGCATTTTTCGCCACCCGTTACCATTCATTGATAGCAGAAGATTTACCTGATTGTCTAATTGTAAATTGTGTTTGTGATAATGAAATAATGGGAATAGAACATAAAGAGTTACCCCTATTCGGCATTCAATTTCACCCTGAAAGTTGCCAAACTGAATTTGGAATTACCATTATAAAAAACTTTGTGGCAATAGCCTCTAATGCGTCAATTCATTAGTCTTCGTATATCTTAACATTTAAAGCTTCACCCTCAACACTCCAAGCACGATACATACCCTCAGAGTTAAATGGTAGTTCAATGTTACCCATTGCATCAATAGCTACAAGTCCACCTTCTCCACCAAATTTCACCAACTTGTCTTTTACTACATAATCACATGCTTGTTTAAGTGAATAACCCTTGTATTCCATTAAACAACTGATATCATAGGCTACCACAGCCCTTATAAAAAACTCTCCATGCCCAGTACAACTAATGGCACATGTTCTATTATTCGCATAGGTTCCCGCCCCTATTATGGGTGAATCTCCAATTCGTCCAAACCTCTTATTGGTCATGCCTCCCGTAGAAGTAGCAGCAGCAATATTTCCATGTATATCTAATGCTACTGCACCAACTGTTCCAAACTTACGTTCTCCAGTTTCCGTTTTATCACTATGGTCTAGTTGATAGGTATCGCTATCTTTTATAGCTTGCCATTGTTTGTATCGTTCTTCAGTATAAAAATAAGATTCGTCTTGAAAAGCTATGCCAACAGTTTTACCAAATGCTTCAGCTTCACTGCCACATAAAAAAACATGACCTGATTTTTCCTTAACAGCTCTAGCTAAACTTACTGGGTTTTTTGCCAAACTAATTCCACTTACTGCACCTGCTTCAAGCGTATTACCATCCATGATGGAGGCATCCATTTCATGGGTTCCTTTGTTGGTAAAAACTGCTCCTAGTCCCGCATTAAACAAAGGAAAATCTTCCATAGATTTAACTGCAGTTTCAACGGCATCTAAACTTGACCCACCACTTTCTAAAATAGAATTTCCAGCTCTAATGGCATCTGATAATCCTTTTGTATAGGCAGCTTCTTTTTCGGCAGTCATTAGGCTGCGCAATATGGTTCCAGCTCCACCATGAATGGCAATTGCAAATTTCTTTCTCATTTATTGAATCATTTGTTTGGCTTTGTATGCCGGATATAAAGAGGTAATACATCCAAGTCCAACAATGGTAATAAACACATACATAAAGTCTGCTGCTTTTATTCTTACTGGATATGAATCTATAATAAAACCCTCACTCGATGAAAAACTGATAATGCTGTATTCTTGTTGAAGCCAACAAATAACTCCTCCAAGTATGAGACCAACAAGTCCACCAAAAATGGCGAGAATTATCCCTTCAAACATAAATATTTTTCTAGCTTGATTGGCTGTTAAGCCCATACTGGCAAATATTTTCAAGTCTTTTTTCTTTTCAATAACTAACATATATAATGAGCCAACCGTATTGAATGCTGCCACCATCATAATAAAAAGTAAAATCATAAAACTGATGAACTTTTCAGACTTCATTACTTTATAAAATGAATCACGTTGTTGAAATCTATTTTTAACCGCAAATGTACCACCTGCCATTTCTTCAATTTGCGACCTAATCTTATCCATTGAGGCATCATTTCTCAATCTTATTTCAATAGCTGAAACTTGATTTTTCTTTTCAAGAAGAGGCTCAATAAAACGAAGTGGTACAATGATGTATTTATTATCAACTTCTTCTTGTATACTCAAAACACCAATTGGAAAAATAGGATTTCTTTTAAATGCATTATCCGCATTTAGCAAATCGATTTCACCTTTTGCGGGCACATAAATGGTAAGAAAATTGAATTGGTCATCGGGCTGAACACCCAGCTGGTAAGCCAATCCTTGCCCTATTAATGCAAAATTCGTATCCCCTTCTTGCAATAATAATGCTCCTGAAATAAGGTTGGTATCCAAATTTACTGCATTAAGGTAAGGCTCATCAACACCTTTTACAGTTGCCAACACTTGCTTGCCATTGTACCTTGCAAGCACATTCTCTTCAATCACATAATTTACATGTAGAACCCCATCTATATTTTTTATTTGGGCAATATTTAATTGAGATGTAGGAAAACTCTTTCCTACAGTTGATGTAATTTGAATATCCGCATCAAACTGACTATAAAGAGTTGAGAATAGGTTTTCAAAACCATTAAAAACAGACAATACAATAATCAATGCGGCTGCACCAACCACATAGCCCAAAAGGGATATTCCAGAGATAAGTGTAATAATATTGAAAGAACCTTCTCGCCTGCGCGAAAAAAAATAACGAAAAGCAATTTTAAGTGGGAGGCTCATAGTCTGTAAATAGCTATTTTGTTTCTAAGGAACTAAAAACCATAGAAATTTTTTCTTTTAAATCAGGAATATCATTCTTAATTATTTCCCAGACCAAATTAGTGTCAACACCAAAATATTCATGAACAAAAACATTTCTCATTCCTACAATCTGAGCCCATTCTATATCAGTAAATTTGCTTTTAATTTCTTCTGAAATGTGATTACTTGCCTCTCCAATTATCTCCATTTGTTTTATGCAAGCAAACCGCATCATTGAGTTGCTCATAAACTCAGTAAAATCTGATGATACCAAATAGGTTTCTATTTCATGTATGGCTTCCAAGATATGCTGTAAACGGATACTATCTCCTAACTTACCTCGCATATATCAATTGTTTTTCACGATCAACTATGGGTTTAATATATTTGGATAGGCCATTTGAAGATACCAAATCTACTTTGGTGTTCAATAGTTTTTCAAGGTCTAACTGCATTTGAACAAAGCCCAATCCTATTTTCTGAGAATAATCCAAATCAACTAAAATATCAATATCGCTTTGACTATCTTCTTCATCTCTTACATAAGAACCAAATAGATATGCCTTTAAAACTGGCCGTGTCTTAAAGTATGTCTTTATTAATTCTAATTTGTGCTTATCGAAACTCATAAAACAAATATAAATTAAATTGATAATTTAGTTACCAATTATTTCCAAGCCTTCACGATCAGGCCTGTGCCGGTGCTGTGTTTGGTGTAAGTATCAAGCCAGTTTAAAAGATAGCTGAATGGATAAGTAACAATATAATAAAAAGGCAGAATAATGAAAAACGCTTTGCTTGCATTAAGCATCGTCATTGGGTACTTCATACTTAATTTCCATGCAATTTTGCCCGGTCCACCATAGCTATAAAGTATTTCCATTTTATCAAAACCTGCCTGTCTTAATTTTTCAGCCATCTCCTCTTTTGAATACCCATCACGAACATGCTCGCCAATAAAACTTTCACCTGTTTCTTCATGCACATCACTTCCACCTTGGTCGCTTGGTGTTGATATTAATAGCATAGCCCCAGGTTTCATAGCTTGATGAAAATTTTTGAAAACTTGAACATCTTCTAAAATATGTTCCATCACATCTACACATAAAACAAAATCGTATTTATTTACAGCTATGGATTGTGTTAAATCACCCACGGCAAACTTTGCATTTTTCAAATTACATTTTGCGAAAAATTGGTTGCAATCTGCAATTTGGTCGTCTTTCACATCAATGGCATCAATAGAATAGTTTCTATTTTTACCTGCCATATAAAAACTGTATTGACCAAAACCCGAACCCGCATCCAATATCATTGCTGCCGGCTTCTCTCTCATCCATGCTTTCATTTCGCGGTGTACATGCCATGTGCGAAGCAAAAGCAAATCAAGCAGCTTGTAAAATAATTTGCGCATGGCAGTTGACGAATTGAAAACATTACCTAAGTCTTTTTTTATTGGGTCGTAATTCATAATTAATCGATGTGAATGTATATTTGGGTATATTATTTTAACTGTTTTTCTTTTTTTCGTCCTGCTCTTTCACTTGTTTCATTACCTCTTCCATATGAAAAACATAATCAAGACTGTCATCAAGCAAAAACTGTAGCTCGGGTACAATACGAGCTTGGTTTTTTATTTTAGTGGCCAACTCTTTTCTAATAACCACTGATTGAAGTTTAATCAAGCTAAGGAGCTGCTCCTTGTTTTTTTCGGCCAAGAAACTTAAAAACACCTTTGCATAACCTAAGTCAGGAGACACTTCTACCCTACTGATGGTAATAAATGCATTATTAAACTCTCCTTTGTGTTTCAAAAACACATCAGATAGATATTGTTGAATGATGCCTGCAAATTTTTCTTGGCGAATACTCATAGCTGCAAATATGCTTATTTTTTAGCAGAGTATATAGCCAAAAATCAAAGAGTTTTCTTGAATTTCAGAAAAAGAGCCAATGAAGCCAAAGCACAACCTAATGTATTGGCCGCCATATCCATATAATCGTAACTGCGATTTATGAATACAGTGGCTTGTAAAATCTCGATGATAACACCATACAAGGCACTTATCACAAAAGCGGGTAATATAAGTCTGAGAAACTGAGTGTTTGAAGGTACTTTGCGCCTGCTATCCGTGGCTATAAACCACGTTTGAAGGCCAAAAAGGGTAATATGTGCCAAAGAATCTGGTTGAATGATGTCGGTAAAATGAATTTCGGGGATATAACTACCATTCATTCCACAAACGCAAAGAATAAAAAATGCCCATAATAAACTGTAAATGTAGGTATTAAATAATTTTTTCATGGCAATTGGTGCAAATAACAAATAAATCTACTCTCGTTCAGGGATATGGGTGTTTGGATTAATCTTCCAAATGAATTCGTTTATGTACTCTTTGTTGCCACCCACAAAATACTTCAAAACAAGTTTAATTTTCCCTGATTCGCTTACTAAACTTGGCGTAAATAATTTATGCAGGTCCGCACTACTCATTGCTTCATCGCTTTTTTCATCATAAATTTTTGTTCCAGAATAAGGTGAACCAACATGGTCAGATTCTGTGTAAAGTATTCTCATTCTACCTGTACAATCTTTAAGCAATACAGATCTTAGCATTACAAACTCATTAGAAATATAGTAGACATCATAATCTTCCCAATTTCCAATTGTGTCTATTTTTAAACTATCCGAGCAAATTTGCCTTGCAAACATAGAATCATATTTCACTGAATAGTCCAACTCGGGGTCGACTTGACACACAAGTTCGATGTATGAGTCCAATTTTTCGGAGGGTGATTTAATATCGCTCAACTTGGCATCGGATCCCTTGCCATTGTTAACAGTAATTGTCCATAAAGAGTCTTGAACCTGAAAGGTGCATGGCTCTTTAGTTATTGTTTGATTTGTTTGGGTATTATTTTGACAAGAAACAATTGTTAAAAGTAGAATGCTTAATATTAGTAATATGGGCTTGGTCATAATTGTAAAATCAATAAATTCATAAATAATTTAGTGGGGCAATCTATTATCTGGTAACTCCCCAAGTCTCACCATTTGTTAAATAAAAGGCAATTAAGCCAATATCATCTTTATAATAAATTCCAGTGGGTTTAATTATGGTTCTATCAATGCTAGCGCTATCTAAAAATATGTGATGAATCTTGTAATACATATGCATATTAATTTCCATTGAATCTAAAACACGCCCATTTTTATAGTTTTTTCTATTAAAAGGTAATTGAAATTCACTTGAATTTACAAAAATTGAAGCAATGCCATAACCTGATAAAAGAGAGTCTTTTGAGTAATTATAAGAGTCTGTAGTTGAAATGCTGCCCAACTGATAACTAAAACTAAAAGGAACATTATCAGCCTTATATCCCACTTTTCTATTTTGACTTCTAAAATAATCATAACAAGAAAGGGAACCACATTCTACATGGACTGATTTATATATCAAATCTTCTTTTGTGAAAGATAATATGTCATTGCTTTTAATAAATGAGGTTACAAAGCCGTTATTATTTGAAAATTCTATTGTTTGAAAAACACTATCTGGTAAGGTCTTGGTTATTGACGAGTCTAACAAAAAGGTATCTATACAGTTAACATAATTATTGCAATAACCACGAGGACCTCCATCACAATCAGAACCTCCCGCAAAACAACTTGATAGAAGCAGCATGAAGCTAAAAAGGTGACACTGTCCAAACAGTTTTATCTTTATTGGTGAACTGAATAACTCCATAATTTTTATCTATTAAAAACTCTCTAATTCCATCATTCAAAGGATTAAGATATCTATATACATTATTGTAAGTATTATCACCTTGCTTGATAATCCCTTTCCATTGAATGCATGTATCACATTTCAAACTGTCGATAATTTTATAGTCTTGTGTGTAATATCGAACTTTCATTTGCATTGAATAATCTGGGCTTACTTGCTGGACTAAATCTAAGTAATTGAATCTAGAGTCAACCCCTGTCGGAATATTCAAATGTATAATTGATTCGAATTTATTTGTATCCACTTTAATCGCATCTAAATTCCACAAAAATGAAAGAGGGTATAAATCCGTTTTATAAGAAACCAAAATTGTAAAATAGTTACTATACAAACTTGAGACATAATCAAAATTTGTATTAAAGTAAAAATTACCACCACATTCATTCATTTGATGCCATCGAGTACCCCTTTTAACTTTAATTGTTTCAGATAATCCAGTACTTGATTTAGATTCAAAATTCCTACCACTGGTGTTTAAATCCATAATTTGATTATACCAAAGGGCCAAAGTGTCAGGTAAGTAATGAGATCTGTAGGTGTTGTCACAATCAAATGAATAGTTTCCTCCTTGGTTCTTTTTGCAACCTAAAGAGCAAAGAATTATTGCAAAACCAAATATCAAATATTTTGTAATAACTGTTTTCATTCGCATCATTGATTATACTTTGTTTACTAAGATATCAAAAGGAAAGAGACATTTTAATAAACGTCTCTTTCAAAATCTTAATCGTTTATGGCTGCAATTCCTGGTAAGGTTTTGCCTTCAAAATATTCTAACAAGGCTCCACCACCTGTGCTTACATAACTTACTTTTTCTTCGAAGCCAAATTTGGCAACAGCTGCTGCGCTATCTCCACCACCAATTAAGCTGAATGCTCCATTTGCAGTAGCATCAGCCACAGCTTGAGCCACTGATTTGGTTCCATTTTCGAAACTGGTCATTTCAAAAACACCCATTGGTCCGTTCCACAAAATGGTTTTTGAACTACGAATCACTTTGCAATATTCATCGCTAGCTAAAGGTCCAATATCCAAGCCCATCCAGCCTGTTTCTATTTGTTTGTTATCACATACTTTGGTATTGGCTGCATTGTCAAACTTATCTGCCACCACAGAGTCAATAGGTAGAATTAAATTCACACCTTTTGAATCAGCTTTTTCAATCAAATGTTTGCAAAGGTCAAGTCTATCATCTTCGCAAAGCGATGAACCTATTTCGTATCCCATGGCTTTTAAAAAAGTATAAGCCATACCACCACCAATAAGTAGGTTGTTTACACTGTTCAACAAGTTTTCTAGAATCAACAACTTGTCTGAAACCTTTGCCCCACCCACGATGGCAGTGAAAGGCTGTTCAGCTTTTTTCATCACTTTTTCAGCATTGGCAATTTCATTCGCCATTACATATCCAAAACACTTAGCGTTTGGAAAAAATTTGGCTATTACAGCAGTGCTGGCATGTGCACGATGACAAGTACCAAATGCATCATTCACATATACATCTCCATATTTCGATAATTTCTCAGCAAAAGCTTCGTCACCCTTTTCTTCTTCTTTATAAAAACGAAGATTTTCAAGCAACAACACCTCACCTGCTTTTAGATTTGATGCCATTTCTGCTGCCTCTGCACCGATACAATCTGGAGCAAATTTTACACTTACACCCAACAATTCAGATGTCTTTTGAAGTGTGTGTTTTAATGAGTGTTTTTCATAGTCAACACTTCCATCCTCTTTTAATTTTTTTAATGGGCGACCCAAATGACTCATCAACACACAAGAACCACCATCAGCCCAAATCTTCTTGATAGTTGGCACTGTTGCCCTAATACGAGCATCATCTGTAATAGCAAGTGTAGCCTTGTCTAAAGGTACATTAAAATCAACACGCACTAGAGCGCGTTTACCTGCAAAATTTATGTTGTCAATTGTTTTCATAGTTACTATTTATTAAAAATTTTCTTGGCCAATTTTCTTATCAATGAAATTTGTGCTTATCTTATTTAACAGCAATCACACTAATCTCAACGTTTACATTCAAAGGCAATTTTGAAACTTGAACCGTTTCGCGAGCTGGGAAATTATCTGTAAAAAAACTACCATATACTTCATTTATTGAGGCAAAGTCACCCAAATTCACACAAAAAATAGTGGTTTTAACAACATTGGTAAAATCCATTCCTGCTTCTTTCAAAATGGCTTCAACATTTTGCATCACTTTGCGGGTTTCAGATTTGATATCTCCAACAACCATCTCGCCTGTTTGGGCATCTTTTGCTACTTGGCCACTCACATAAAGTGTGTTTCCGATTAAATTTGCATGGCTATATGGACCAATTGGGGCAGGTGCATTGGCACTGGTAATAATTTTCTTTTCCATAATTATTTTGTTTTTAGTTTTGAGTGAAATATGTTGCGAATATGAAAATTTTGGCGCGAGGTACAAAATCACAGGTAGAAGAATTAGAAATAAAGCTTTCATCTATTGATTATTCTTTAGTTAGGTTTGATGATAATAATTTT
This sequence comes from Bacteroidia bacterium, assembly GCA_040403075.1. GTDB lineage: Bacteria > Bacteroidota > Bacteroidia > UKL13-3 > UKL13-3 > RGVD01. The sequence goes on along the minus strand of JBBALJ010000004.1, from coordinate 63,874 downwards.
CCATCAGCCAATGTAGATGATTTTGACATCATTTTTGACTTTAATTTTGATGAATTTCCTCATCAATTGAAATATTATGCAGGACTGAGCAAGAAACCCGTTTTTGTTTCGGCAATAAAACAACAACTAGCCAAAGCCCAACACGACTATGGCAAACAAATCGACTGTTATTTATTTGGCATGAATGGTTTGCCAAGCTTTATCAATCGAAGTCTTTTTGAAGTATCATTATTGAATACAAAAGACAAAGGCATCCTAAATGATTGTATGGAAAAGTTAAATTGGAAATACACCTTAGTCGAAGACCGAGTAGGCATGGTAACACCAAGGGTGATTTTCATGATAATTAATGAGGCATGCTATACACTGCAAGAAGGAACAGCAAACATGAAAGACATTGACACCAGCATGAAGCTAGGAACCAATTATCCTTTTGGGCCCTTTGAATGGTCAGACAAGGTAGGAATTAAATATGTATACGAAACCTTAGAAGCCTTGTATGAAGATACAAAAGAAGAAAGGTATAAAATCTGCCCGCTACTTAAAACCAAATACCTAAAAGGAGAAAGTTTTTACTAGGATAATCTTCTTGAAATAATATTCTCAACGTTTCTATAAACTTGATTTGGCAGTAATTTGCGCCAATTTAGGTTATCTAGTTCTCCGCCAAAATTTAGGTAATAGTCAATGTTGTTTTGCCTAAATTCTTGTAATACATGCTCTTGAAAATTGATGGCAACAATCCAGCCTTCTTCCACATCTTGAAACCACTCTTCGTAGTAGCTATCATCGCTCGCATGAAAATTTAAAACGTTTTCACCAATCAAGATAAACTTGTTAATTCCATTGGCTTCAAACTCTTCCACTACATCTCGTTTAAGAAACATGATATCATTGTTGATTGCATCATTCCACTCACCTATCATCTCAATGATAGCAAAGCCTTCCCTATAATCAACATAAAGGATTTTTAAGTATAAGGTAGTAGAACCAAATTCGTCCCACTGAGGGTGAAGCAAGTAATTGTAAACTTTGTTGATATATTCAAATTCACTATACTCTCTTTCATAAAAGGGCGAGCGTTCGTCATCCTCGCTTTTATAAAAATCTCTCCATAAATAATGTGGCTCTATGTCTTGCATCTACCTACAAAACTATAAGCAAATCCTAAAAGAAAAGACTTGATATTATTGTATTTTTTCGATAAGGAAGGAAGAAAAATTAGTTGTCTTCATCGTAGACTATGGTTTCATTCTCGGAAGTTGAATCAGTTTTCTCAAATATAGGTTGGCACCATTGACAAGGAGTTCCATCATCCAAATAACCTTTTCCCTCACATGAAGGGCATATATATCCGCAAGTAGCCATCGGGCTACAAATATAACAAAAAAACGGGGTCGCTTGCGCGAGCCCCGTTTAGCCTATGAAACAAATTGCACTTCTACCCCTAAGTGCAGTGCCTTATTAACGTTACAAATGTATTTTTAGTTTTCAGAAAACAAATAATTTTTGTAGTTAGTATTCTACTTTTTACAATTCGTTTACAAAAGCCGAATAATCAGCAATTAATGATTTGTTAAAATTATTTCGTCATCGTCTTTTTTATGGCCTTGTGGCTTAGTCTTGTAAATTTTAGTTTTTAAATTCTCACTTAAAAGTAACATAACAGGAACCAAAATCAATGTTAAGATAGTAGCAAATAATAACCCGAAAATCATGGTCCATGAAAGTGGTCCCCAGAAAGCTACACTATCACCACCAAAATATATATGAGGATTTCCGTGAGTAAACAAGGTCACAAAGTCAATATTCAATCCAACGGCTAAAGGAACTAAGCCTAAAATGGTAGCAGAGGCGGTTAGTATAACAGGAGTCATACGTGTTCTACCAGCTTCAATGATGGCTTCTTTCAATTCCATTCCATTATCAATTAAGATATCAGTAAACTCAACCAACAAAATTCCATTTCTAACCACAATACCTGCTAGGGCCACAATACCTATACCAGTCATTAAGATTGACATATCCATTTTGAATATTGAAAAGCCTAATAATACACCGATGATACTGAATATAATTTCACTCAAAATAATCACAGGTTTAGATAAAGAGTTAAACTGAGTTACTAAAATTAAAAATATAAGTCCAAGTGAAATTAACATGGCTCTTCCTAAGAATGCCCCTGTTTCTGCTTGTTGTTCTTGCTCTCCTGTCATGTCAACGGTAACTGTTTTGGGAAGGTCAAACTTAGCTACTGCTTTTTTTACTTGTGCCACCACTTCATTAGCATTATATCCAACCAATACATTTGAACCTAAAGTTACCATACGCTTTTGGTTTTTACGTTTAATACCTCCATAAGTTTGGCTATATTTAAGTTTGGCTACAGATGATAGTGGAACTGAACGTAATTGTCCGCCCATGTTCATATCTCTATAGGTTATTTTCAAGTTCATCAATGCATCAATATTGTTACGTTGATTTACATTGTATCTAACTTGAATAGGATAATCATCATTTGCATCTTTGAATTTTGAAACTTCTATACCAAAAATTGCACCACGCAAAGCTTGGCCGATTTGTGATGATGTTATTCCTTCGCGGTTTGCTCTTTCTCTATCAACTTCAATTAATATCTCAGGTTTATTGGTTACAAGATCAGATTTCAATTCTTCGATTCCTGGAATCTGTAACGAATCAAGATATCGTTTCAAATCTTTAGAAACAGTTGTCAATTCATCAAACTCATCACCAATAATTTCAATATTTACTGGCTTACCTGTAGGCGGGCCACCCTTCTCTTGTTCAACAGTGATTTGTGCACCCGGAATATCCTTAACTACATTTCTTATTCTATCTAAATACAATAAGGTTTCTTCTCCATGTCTTTTTCCAAATTCTACAAATGCAACTGTAACTTTACCTAAGTGAGATTGCGCACCAGCCTCGAATTGACTTGGGTCACCGGCACCAATAGCCACATTTGATATTACAGATTCTACAATTTTATTGCTATCTCCGATTTCTTTGTAAATTCTTTCTTCCACCAATTTGGTAATTGAATCCGTTTTTACTTGGTCAGTACCTATCGGCATTTGAATATAAGTATAAACAAAATTTGGCGAAGCTTGAGGGAAGAAAACTATTTTTGGAGAACGGACAGCAACTAAAAAGAAACTAAAAAACAACAATCCTATTGTACTTAATAAAATAAAAATAGGTCTACGGCCAACCAAGCACCATGTAATAATTTTTTTATATCTTTCCTGAATAGATGGCCAAATTCTATTTTGGAAATTACCAATGGCTTTATATAATACAAATCTATTCAAGCAATACAATAAGTATATCACAACTGTAAAATTACCCAGTCCTATTCCTCCACCCAAATAAGATAAAAGAGCTATCACAGCAAATACAACTGAGGTTATTTTAAATCCTTTTGTGTTCTTACGCTCTGCAGCTTCTTCTTCATGCGTTTTCATAAAACCAACAGCAAATACTGGGTTTATTATATATGCTACTACCAATGAAGCTAACAAAGTAATGATTAAGGTTACTGGTAAAAAAAACATAAATTTACCAATAACACCTTGCCAAAATGCCAATGGAATAAATGGAGCTAAGGTTGTCAAAGTACCGGAAAGAACGGGAAGAAACACCTCTCCTGCTGCTAACTTTGCGGCTCGTTTGATAGGTACTTTTCCATTCTCAAAAATACGATGAGTATTTTCAATTACAACAATCGCATCATCCACAACAATACCTAAGGCAAGTAAAAAGGCAAACAAAACAATCATGTTTAATGTGAATCCAATTGCCGGTAAAAACAAGAATGCAACAGCCATTGATAAAGGCACAGACATTGCCACAAATAAGGCATTGGTGGCACCCATGAAGAACATTAGAATGACAGTTACTAGTATAAAACCAATAACAATTGTGTTAATCAAATCATGAAGCGTTACACGTGTTTTATCAGATTGGTCGCCTGTAACGGTGATTTTAAGTCCATCAGGAAATCTTGTTTCCTTCATCTCATCACATAGCTTACGAATCTTATCACTTGCATCAATTAGATTCTGACCACTCTTTTTTACGATATTTAAAGTTATAACATTTTTGTGCTCTAAGCGAGCAAAACTCTCTTGCTCTTTAAAGCCATCTTTTACTTCAGCAATATCGCGTAAGTAAACGATAGCACCACTCGCAGAACGAATAGCTAAATCACCTATTTTCTTTGCATCCACATACTGACTTACTACATTAATCTCTCTTAGCAATCCATCCATTTTAACCGATCCACCGCTAATAGTAACATTTTCGTTTCCTATTGCCTGCATCACATCATACATAGCCACATCAGCAATTTGCATCTTGTACATATCCAGATTAATTTGAACCTCTCTATCAAGCGCACCAACAATATCTGCCCTTGTTATTTCTTTTAATCCTTCAATTTTATCTTGTAAATCTTCAGCATATGTTTTTAGTTTATCTAAAGGGTAATCACCCGATAAATGCACATACATTATGGGCATTTGCGACACATCTATTTCAATAACCGAAGGTTCACTTGTTAATACTTGAGGTAAATCTTTTCTCACTTTATCAACTTGATCTTTCACCCTTTGTTTGGCTACAGGGATTTCAACATCTGTGTTAAATTCAACGGTTACTAAACTTACATTTTGTATGGTATTACTTGTTACCTTCTTTACACCTGAAATTGATTTAACACTTTTTTCAATGTGCTTGGTCACAATGTTCTCCATATCTTTTGGTGAGGTTCCTGCTTGCACAGTACTCACAATAATTTGAGGAAACACTACCTCGGGAAATTGTTCCTTTGGTAATCCATTATAACTAACCAATCCCGCAAGGGTAATAATGATAGTCATAATGTAGATACTTGTTTTGTTATTTATAGCCCATGATGAAGGCTTAAATTCTTTTATTTTATCTAACATATTTTTGGTTTTGGCTTAGGCATTTTGCCATCAGCTGTTCTTATTTAATTATTATTTAAACTAACCATTAAAACTTAATTAGCTCTCCGTCATTCAAGTCAGAATAACCTTCAGTAATTAATTTATCTCCCTTTTCTAAACCTGAACTAATTTCAGCTTTGTCGTTATATGTATTGCTTATAACCACTAGGCGTTTTTTTGCTACTGTTTTTCCATTTTCGTTAACGGCAACAAAAACATGTGAGCCATCTTCGCTTGATTGAATGCAGTTAACTGGTATTACAATTACATTCTCTGCTGAATAATCTACAATTTTCACTACAGCAATCATATTTGGTAAATAGCTGTTATCACTTGGTAAAGCCATTTCAACACCAAAAGTTCTATTTAAGGTACTAATGCCTTTTCCACTATAAGTAACCTTTGCTTGGATAGATTTATTAATGTCTGGAAACTGAATCAATGCTTCATTTCCTTCTCTAATCTTACTTGCATAAGTTTCAGCAACATCTGCTTTTACTTTTAATTTATTAAAGTTTACAATTGAAAAGTAAGGCATTCCAGGTGCAGCGGTTTGACCGATTTTTAGATTAACAACATCGATGGTTCCATTAACAGGAGATGTAATTTTGTACATGCCCAATTGCTCGCGCATAGCTGAAACTTGTTGCTCTAAAGATTCTTTGTTTGCTTTAGCTTGCTTGTATTGTATTTCAGATCCAATTTGTTTGTCCCAAAGTGCTTTTTGCTTGTTATACAAATCTGTTAATAATGTAAGGTTAGTTTCCATTGATTGGATTTGTTTTCTAACTGCACTGCCATCCAATTCAGCCAACACTTGACCTGCTTTAACAACAGTGCCTGGTTTTGCAATCACATTTAAAACCAATCCTGGAACTTTTGCACTTATGGTTGTATTTTCATCTCCATCAACTCTACCTTGAACATCAATATAATGTTTAAAGCTACTCGTTTCTATGGCAGTAACGGCCACATTTACCACCTTTTCATGTGATTCAATTTTGGCTCCACTAGATTTTATTTCATCCTCTAAAGTTTTAATTTGAGTAATAAGAGCAGCTTGTTCAGATTTTAGTTTTTCTAACTTAGCTTGTTTAGCTTCAATACTATCTGTATTTCCGCCACATGCAGCAATAATACTAATTGCCGATATGCTTAAAATGATTGTTTTTATTGTTTTCATTATTTATTATTTTAATATTTAATTAGTATCCAATTGATTTTTTAACATTTACTTGTGCTACCATTAAATCATATAATGTACTCAAATAGTTAGTTTGTGCGTTTTTTAATTCAGTTTCGGCCATTAATAATTCGGTACTTGAGCCAACTCCTTCCTTTAATTTTAATTGAGCTCTTTTAAATATTTGTTCTGCTAAATCCATGTTTTGCTTTTGGGTAAGAACTTGCTCTTTTGTTCTCAGATAACTTGTCTTTGCATTGAATCGCTCTATATCTATTGCATTTTCTAAATTCTTTTTCAGGTTCTCAGTTTTTTTAATTGAAATACTTGCCTTTTGAGTTTGGGCATGTTTTCTAAATCCATCAAATAGAGGAACGCTGATTTTGCCTCCAACAATGGTGGATGGAAACCAAGAATTTCCTAAATCACTAAAGTCATTGCTAAAGGTATTTCTGCCCAATGATGCAAAAGCAGTGATCGTTGGCATGTAACCAGTCAAATATCTTTTTCTGTCGAGCTTATTTAATTTCAAACCTTGCTCAGCCATTTGGTATTCAATTCTTTTGCTGTAGTCGTTTGATGCAATCTCCAAGTTTATTGAACCCTGTCCAGACAAATCACTCAGCTTATCAGTTAAAACAATATTATCAGCCATTGGAGCACCCATATTCATTTTTAACATTTGATAAGTAGTGGCAGTAAAATCTTTTATTTGGTCTCGCGATATTTTTGCATTTGAATAACTCAGTTCTAGTCTGTCAAGGTCAATTTTTTCAGTCAATCCTGCTTTATAAATTTCACGAAGATCAGCCAAACTTTTTTCCATTAAGTCAATATTTTTATTAACCTGGATTAAACGTTCTTCGTTTAATAAAACAAGATAATACGCCTTTGTTACATCCGCTTCAACATCAATTTCGGTTTTACGTTTGGTTAAAGTAGATAACTTTACATATTCTTTTGCGGCCTTCACACCTAAAAAGAAAGTGCCATCAAATAGGAGTTGCCCGATAGTTATACTTGCAGTTGCTGAGTTTTTTTGTCCAAAAGCAACAGGAACAGGCTGACCTTGTATATATTTTTCAGTTGGGCTCAGACCAAAATACTTTTGATTGGCGAAGATTACACTTGGAGTTATAAAATCGGGTAATGGAGTAACTGGAATATCTATATTTCTATTGTACGATAACTCTCCATTTGCCTGAGGTAATCCATTAGCCAATAATTCATTCACAGTCTTTTGTGCAGTTAATTCATCTAATCTTGAATTTTGATAAGACAAATTGTTTTGTTTAGCAAATGAAATTGCGTCATTCAATGTGAATTTTTTCACCTCTTGGGTTTGTGCTTTCATCATCCCAATACTAGCTGTCATTAGCATCAAGAGTAGTTTTATTTTTGATTTCATATTTGGTTTATGCTTTTATATTTTGTAGTTTTTGATTTAATATTTTAATGCCTTTATCTGTGCATATTGCGCGCAAATGAAATTCAATGATTTGAACATGCACATGTTTGAAGTCAAAACCTTCTTTCTCTAACCATTCAGGGTCAACTAAAAAGTCAACTAAATGAACATACATTCTACTGATTAGTTTTGCATTTAAATCTGAACGGTACAAGCCTTGATTTATACCAGCATTGATATTTTGATAAACATTTTCAGAAATGTATGAAATTCTATGGTTATTCATCTTATCCCAGGCCTCTCTAAAGTATTTCTTTAGGTCGAAAAGTATTTTGTAATTAACTTGTTTGATTGTAACACTTACAAACTCAGTAATGTTAATCATGGTGCTTACTGCATCTTGATTCTCATCAGTGATTCTGGAACAATTGGACTCCATATATTGCAAATGCTCATCAATGGTCTGATTAACCAAATCATTCTTATCTGTAAAGTATTGATAAAGTGTTTTTTTGCTCACACCCAATTCACGAGCTATATCGTCCATGGTAATGCTCTTAAAACCAAACTTCATAAACAATGAAGCTGCCTCATGTAATATTTTTTGTTTCGGTTCCATTTCTATCCTCCTTCCAATTTTCGGAGGCAAATATAGAAACTTTTTAACAATTGGAAACTTTTTTTATCTTAAAAGTTTCTTGAGTTTTTTAATGGGTATTTTTAATAGCTGATTAAGATTATCATTAAACATTACGGCAAGTGTTTAACAATTTAAACTTAAACATCGCAAGTGAAGATTAATAAAATTAACAATTTGATCGTCTTTATATTAAATTAGAATTAAACAAATTGA